>JAPLTZ010000068.1 GCA_026397895.1 Verrucomicrobiota bacterium
CCGAGTTGTAGGCGGGCACGACGATGCTGATGCGCGGGGCCGGCATATCAGGCAAGCTGCGCGAGCAACTTCCGCGCGAGTTCCGGGTGGCGGTCGTATTGGTGGAGGGTGTTGACGACGTGACCGGCGGCGTTGAGGACGCGGCCGTTTTCATCAAGGCGGATCTGCCCGGCGTCCAGATGATGCATCGTGAGGACGGGGCCGGTTTCGTTGTCGAAGAAGTGCAGCGCCGGCGGCGGCTGGCGGTAGATCACCCAGTTGTGCGCGGCCTGGTCAATCGTCTGCCGGCTCTTGGTGGCGAACAGCGCGCGGGTCATCCGCTCCAGATAATCCTCCATCGCCGCCGTGGTGCCGATGACCGTGCCGGCGCAGGAGATTTTTTTATCGCCCAGCTCGCGCACAGCGGCGCCGCCGAAACCGAGGCGCAGCCACTTGGAATTCATGGGGCAGTTGCCGAGGGTTTTGTGGCCGTCCTCCATGAACACGCCCAGGCCGTCCGGCAGCGCGAAGTCGAACGGGTCGCGTTGGAACAGGATGTCGCGGGTGTCGGCCAGCAGCACGCGGTCGTAGGCCGGCTGGGCGATTTCCAGAAACGATTGGTAGCAGACAAACCGCGCCGCCGCCGGGTGCAGGAAGGACAAAGCCGCCTGCGTCCGCCACCGCCGCCGCTGCGCGGGTTTCATGAACCACGCCGCCGCCGCCGCGAACCGCGCCCAGCGGGGACGGAGATACGCGGGCGGCAGCGGCACGAGATTCACGCGGCGGGCGCGGAGAAAATCGAGCGCCGCGCGGTCGAGGTCTTTCACGAACAGGCAGACATCGCCGCGATAACCGGCGCGCTCCAGCGACAGGAAGAAGGGCCGGAGCTGCGCCTCCGGCATGCCCGTCGCCAATCCCAGAATCAGATTTCTCGAAGCATTTTCGTTCATGACAATTTCTCAAAACCAGCCCCACAACGCCTCATCAGGCCGACGCCGCAGCCGGCGTTGGACAAATTTCCGGCGCGTAACGGCGGAAAGTTTTTTCAAATCCTGCCGCGCCGCCGGCGAGAGCGTCGCGTCCGCCTCCCAGCAATTCTGCCAGCGGCGCAACGCCCGTAGCCCGCGACCCAACCGCACATCGCGGGCATACGCCGCGCGGTTCAAATCCAAAACCTCCGCCTCCGGCCACGCCCGCCCCGTCAAGGCCGCCAGATGATCCCGCAGCGCCCGGCGCGTGCAAGCCTGCTGTTCCGCCACGCGCGCCGCGGAGATTTGCGCCGGGTGAATCCGGTAGCGCACCAGCACGTCGGACATCACGGCCAGCCTGCCTGCGCGGCTCCAGTCGCACCACAGCCGGTAGTCCTGCGCGAAGCGATCCGTTTCCGCATAACCGCCGTGCGCCAGAAACGCCGCGCGCCGGAAGGCGACCGTGCTGTGATTCAAAAAGCAATGCAGGCACAGCGACCACCGCAACACCTCGCTCGTCAACGGCGTGGTGATGGCCAGCGTCACCGGCTGATCCCGCGCGTCAATCACCTCCACGCAGCCGAACGCCGCGTCCACGCCGGGATGCTCGCGGAGAAATTTTATCTGCGCCGCCAGCCGGTGCGGCACGGCTACATCGTCCGCGTCCAGGCGGAAAAGAAATTCTCCGCGCGCCTGCCGCGCCGCTTCGTTGGCCGCGACGAACGGCCCGCCGCATTTCTCCCGGCGCAGGATGCGGAAGCGCGCGTCCAACTTTGCAAACTCCGCCAGCACCGCCGGCGTCGCGTCCGTCGAGGCGTCGTCCACCACCAGACATTCCCAGTCCGCAAAACTTTGCTCCCGGATGCTGCGCAGCGCCGCCGGCAGAAACGCCGAGCCGTCGCGGACGGCGACAATCACGGTGGCGGCGGGCGGGGTGGAATTCATGGCTGGCGCGGCAATGCCCGGCTTAATTACGGGCAAACCCGCGCCTGTTCAAGATGGAAAACCCGGACGCCGGCCGCGAAAGTGGATTGACTCCGCGCGGCGGGCGGGACAGATTTTGCCACCATGAAAGCCCTAGCTGTGCCAAGGAGCAGCCTGCGACCATCAGCCGCCGCGCGCCTCGCCATTCCCACCGTTGACCAAGTGATGGCCGAGGAACGCGCCGCGTCCTTCACCAAACGCAGCATCAAGACCAGCGCCAAGCTCGCCGGCCTCAAGCTGGCCGTGAGCATGATGGACCTCACCACCCTCGAAGGCAAAGACACGCCCGGCAAAGTCGCCTATCTGTGCCGCAAGGCGCTCCAACCCATCGAGGCGAAATACAACGTCCCCTCCTGCGCCGCCGTGTGCGTCTATCCGAACATGGTGAAATACGCGCGCAAGTTCCTCGGCGAAAACTCGCCCGTGAACGTCGCGTCCGTCGCTACCGGTTTTCCCAGCGGGCAGATGCCGCTCCGCACCAAGCTCGAGGAAGTCCGCCGCGCCGTCGGCGATGGCGCGGATGAAATTGACATGGTCATTGACCGCTGCGCCTTCCTCCTCGGCGACTACGGAAAAGTTTTCGACGAAATCGCCGCCACCAAGGAAGCCTGCGGCCCGACGCACCTGAAGGTCATCCTCGAAACCGGCGAACTCGTCACCTACGACAACGTCCGTCTCGCCAGCGAAATCGCCATGCAGGCCGGCGGCGATTTCATCAAGACCAGCACCGGCAAGGTCACGCCCGCCGCCACCATGCCCGTCACGCTCGTCATGCTGGAGGCCATCCGCGATTACTTCTTTGCCACCGGCATCCGCATCGGCATGAAACCCGCCGGCGGCATCCGCAATTCCAAGCAGGCGCTCCACTATCTCGTGATGGTCAAGGAAACCCTCGGCGACGACTGGCTCACGCCCGACCTCTTCCGCTTCGGCGCGAGCACGCTGCTGAACGACGTCCTCATGCAAGTCGCCAAGACCGTGGACGGCAATTATCAAGGCGCGGATTACTTCTCGCTTCCCTGATTGAGACAGAATTAACAAAATTTACAGAATTAAAAACCGATGAACTCGTCAGTCAAAATTTCTGAAAAAGAAATTCTGCATGGTTCTGTGAATTCTGTCTCTAAACCGGAATATGATTTGGCCGGTCAAGTCATCGGACTCGCGATGAAGGTTCATCGCACGCTCGGCCCAGGCTTTCTCGAATCTGTTTACCAGAAGGCCCTGCTCTATGAATTGGTCAAAGCTGTTTTCGAGGTTGAATCGGACAAACCGATTCAAGTCCGATATGAGGGCGTGATTGTCGGTGATTTCAAAGCCGACTTGATTGTGAACAACGAACTGATCGTTGAGTTGAAAGCAGTTTCCAGCATCATTGTGGAACATGAGGTGCAACTTGTGAATTATCTCACCGCGACTGGAAAAGACGTCGGCTTACTTATCAACTTTGGCGGACGCAGCCTTGAATACAAAAAGAAATTCCGAAAACCAAAGCCAGCGGAGATTCCGGCCTTCCGCTAATTCTGCATAATTTTGTTAATTCTGTCTAAAATGAAAACGAAAACCAAACCCGTCAAACTTTCCCCCAAACGCGCCGTCGCCACCATCACCGCGCATCCCGTCGTGCCGCTCAAGGACCGCCGCATCAATTTCGGCAACAAATGGGACTACGCGCCCGCGCCGGAGGATTCCAAGAATTACCGCATCGCGCCGCGCCACGAGCTGTTCATTGACGGCAAATTCTCCGCGCCCGCCGCGCCGAAGTATTTCGACACCATCAATCCCGCCACCGAGGAGAAGCTCAGCGAAATCGCCCAGGGCGGCGAGGCCGACGTGGACCGCGCCGTGAAAGCCGCCCGCCGCGCCTACGAAAAAGTCTGGAGCAAGATGCCCGGCCGCGAGCGCGGCAAATACCTCTACCGCATCGCCCGCATCGTCCAGGAGAAGGCGCGCGAACTCGCCGTGCTCGAATCCATGGACGGCGGCAAGCCCATCAAGGAAACCCGCGATGTGGATGTGCCCATCGTCGCCGCGCACTTCTTCTATCACGGCGGCTGGGCGGACAAATTGCAATACGCCTTCCCAGGCCGCACGCCGCGCCCGCTCGGCGTCGTCGGCCAGATCATCCCGTGGAATTTCCCGCTGCTCATGGCCGCGTGGAAGATCGCGCCCGCCATCGCCTGCGGCAACACCGTCGTCATCAAGCCCTCCAAGACCACCAGCCTCACGCTGCTGCGGCTCGCGGAAATCCTGCGCGAAGCCGAACTGCCCGACGGCGTCGTCAACGTCATCACCGGCATCGGCGAGACCGGCAACCACATCGTCAAGCATCCCGACATCAACAAAATCGCGTTCACCGGCTCGACCGAAATCGGCAAGCAGCTCGCGCAACTGACCGTCGGCACCGGCAAGAAACTCACGCTCGAACTCGGCGGCAAGGCGGCGAACATTTTGTTCGAGGACGCGCCCATTGACCAGGCCATCGAGGGCGTCATCGCGGGGATTTATTTCAACATGGGCCACGTCTGCTGCGCCGGCTCGCGACTGCTCGTGCAGGAAAGCATCTACGCGAAAGTCGTCAAAAAACTGCGCGACCGCATCCAGACCCTGCGCATCGGCAACCCGCTCGACAAGAACACCGACATCGGCGCGATCAACAACCGCCCGCAGCTCGAAAAAATCCGCGAGATGGTGCAATGCGGCGTGACCGAAGGCGCCGAGCTGAATCAATCCACCTGCCCGCTGCCGGCGAAGGGCTATTGGTATCCGCCCACGTTCCTCACCGGCGTCACCGCGTCGCATCGCGTCGCGCAGGAGGAGATTTTCGGGCCGGTGCTGAGCGTGATGACGTTCCGCACGCCGGAGGAAGCCTTCGAGCGCGCGAACAACACGCCCTACGGCCTGAGCGCGGGGGTGTGGACGGACAAAGGCAGCAAGATTTTCAAGATGGTCAACAAGCTCCGCGCCGGCGTCGTGTGGGCGAACACCTTCAACAAGTTCGACCCGACCAGCCCGTTCGGCGGCTACAAGGAAAGCGGCTTCGGCCGCGAAGGCGGCGTGCAGGGTTTGGGGGCGTATTGCCGGCTCGACTGAAAGCGGCGCAACTTTTTGAATCTATGAACAAAATCATCGGAGTCATCCTGTTGGTTCTCGGCGTCTATCTACTGGTGCGCGGGCACGACATCGCGCAGTCCGTCAATTCGCAGGTCAAGAATCTCTTCACCGGCTCCCCCACGGACAAGGCGGTGCAATATTATCTCGGTGGCGCGATTTGCGGCGCCGTCGGGTTTGTCCTCGTGTTCTTCCTGCCGTCCAAGAAATAAACCGCCAGAGTCACGCCGGCGGCGGGCGGCGGAAATTTGGGTTTTGATTTTTTCCCGGCCCGGCGTAGGTTGCGGCCATGAAAACAGCCTTTGCCTCTCTCATCGTTGGCGGTCTTTTCCTGACGGGTTGCGGCGACAGTTCCAAGCCGGGCACGGCGGCCAACACTTTCTCCAACACGGTCAATGCGCCCACGGACTACCTCGGCGCGCTCGGCAAGGCCAAGCAGTATTCCGAAAAGGTGATTGATACCGCCGCGATCAACAACGCGCTCAATCTGTTCAACGAGGCGGAGGGGCGTTACCCCGCCGACCTGAACGAGCTGGTGGCGAAACATTATCTGCGCGAAGTTCCCAAAGCGCCCTACGGTTACAAGATCATCTACGACGCGGCCAAGGGCGAGGTGAAGGTGGTCAAGCAGTAAGCCGCGGCAACGCGGCGGCGGGACGGCGAACATCGAAACCATTTTATGCCGATGAACGGACATCTGCCGAAGGAGGTTTATCTGTTTGAGCGCCGGCCGTGGAACCAGCGGTGGTTTCTCTTCCTGCTGTGCGGGCTGTTGATTGCGGTGGATTATCTGACGGTGCCGTATCAGGTCTTTCCGTTCGTCTTCATTTTTCCCGTGATGCTGGTGGCGTGGAACTGGGGCTTCTGGCGGGCGGCGGTTTAGGCGGCGATCCTGTCGTTGAGCCGTTCCGGTCATCACCTCCTGCTGGGCGACCCGCACATCACGGGCAAGGATGTGTTCAACGCGCTGACACGGGTGGGCATCTTGTTTTTGCTGGCCTGGCTGGTGGCGGTCATCGCGGAGCTGACGCGGCAGTTGCGCCATCGCGTGCGGCAACTGGAAGGCCTGCTGCCCATCTGCGCCAGTTGCAAGGCCATCCGCGACCATCAGGGAAACTGGATTCGGCTGGAACGCTACATCACCGGCCACTCGGAAGCGAAGTTCACCCACGGACTTTGCCCGGACTGCGCCCAAAAACTCTACGGCGACGTGCTGCCGCATACTCCCCACGAAGGCTTGTGAGCCGGTCGGTTGTAACTAAAAACCGCGCCGCGCGTCCTTGAAAGCACATTCCGACGCATGAAATCCATCTCCAAACTTCTGCTGGCCACGCTGTGTTTGTCCGGCGCGACCGCCTTCGCCGCCGCCAAGCCCAACGTCATCTTCATCCTCGCCGACGACCTCGGCGCGCACGATGTCGGCTGTTTCGGCAGCACATTTTATGAGACGCCGAACATTGACCGGCTCGCCACGCGCGGCGCGAAACTCACCCAGGCCTACGCCGCCAGCCCGTTGTGCTCGCCCACACGCTCCAGCATCCAGACCGGCCAATATCCCGCCCGCACCGGCATCACCGCGCCCGTCTGCCATCTGAAAGAAGTGCGGCTGCAAAAGGGACTCGAACCCGGCCAGCGCAACATGAGGGTGCTCAACGCCGCCAGCCTCACGCGGATGAAAACGGAATATTTCACCCTCGCCGAAACCTTCCATGAAGCCGGTTACGCCACCGCGCATTTCGGCAAATGGCATCTCGGCCACAATCTGGACAAGGCCGACCGCTACGAGCCGAAAGACCAGGGCTTCGATTCCGATTTCCCGCACACGCCCGCCGCCGCCGGACCGGGCGGCGGCTATCTCGCGCCATGGAAATTCATCACCAGCCCTGCCCTCGCCGCCCAGCCCGGCGAACACATCGAAGACCGCATGTCGGCGGAAGCCGCCAAATTCATCGCGGCGCACAAAGACCGGCCATTCTACCTGAACTACTGCGCCTTCTCCGTGCACGGGCCGTGGAATGCGCGCAAGGATTACATCGAACATTTCCAGTCCAAGGTGGACCTGAAAAATCCCCAGCACAACCCGCTCTACGCCGCGATGGTGCGCAGCCTCGACGACGGCGTGGGCCGCCTGCTCGCCGCCGTGGATGCCGCCGGCATCGCCAGCAACACCATCATCGTCTTCTTCTCCGACAACGGCGGCTATGCCTATCTGCCCAAGGCCACCGACCCCGAAGGCTTCGCGAACGAGCCGGCCACCAGCAACCTCCCGTTCCGCAGCGGCAAAGCCTCGCTCTACGAAGGCGGCACGCGCGAGCCCTGCGTCGTCGTCTGGCCGGACAAAATCCAGCCCGGCACCGTTAACGAATCCTTGTTCCAGAGCGTGGATTTCTACCCCACGCTGCTCGCCATGTGCGGCCTCAAGCCCCACGCCGACGTGAAGCTCGACGGCTTCGACCAGACCGGCATGCTGCTCGGCCAAGGCGACACGCGCGACCGCGTCTTCTGCCATTTCCCGCACGGCGGCGCGAACTCGGCGGAACACATGCCCGGCTTCAAGCCCGGCACTTACGTCCGGCGCGGCGATTGGAAACTCATCCGCTTCTTCGCCGACAACGACCACGGCAGCGACCGCCTCGAACTCTACAACCTCCGCGATGACATCGGTGAATTGAACAACGTCGCCGCCGCCAACCCTGAACTCGTCACGGAACTCAACGCCCTCATCACCGACTTCCTGCGCGACACCGAGGCCGTCATTCCCATCCGCAACCCGGCTTACAAACCCGTCGCCGCCGCTGCGCCCGCCGACCCGCTGCAAGGCGTCAAGCCGCACGCCTGCAAAGCCGTCGTCAAGGACGGCATCCTGACCATCACCGGCACGAACGGCGTGCCGTTCCTCGGGATGGGCGCGGGCGACAACCACGGCCCGGTGACCGTCCGCTTCCGCGCCCGCTGCGCCGGCGGCGGCGAGGGCAAGGTGGAATGGCTCATCACCGGCAAAGAAAAAGCGGCCGGCAAAGCCAGCTCCGCGCCCTTCACCCTGACCGGCGGCGACTGGCAGGAATACACCGTCCACCTTCCGGCGAAAGAGCCGGTGGCCATCGTCCGACTCTATCCGCCCGCCCAGAAACAGCCGGTGGAGATTGACTGGCTAGAAATCCAGGGCGGCAAGAAACCGCAGCGCCGGGATTTTTGACGCTTCCACGACGAAACGACCGGATTCGGGACGGAGAACCTCCGCTCCCGATTTTTTCTCTCGCAAAACCGCGCCCGCGTCACGACAATCCGCCTTCGGTTTTCAATTTCATGAACGAACAGATTGTCATCCTCGATTTCGGCTCGCAATACACGCAGGTCATCGCCCGGCGCGTGCGCGAGTGCAACGTCTATTCCACCATCCTGCACTTCAACACGCCCGCCGCCGAGATCGCGCGGCTCAAGCCCAGCGGCATCATCCTCTCCGGCGGGCCGTCGAGCGTGTATTCGCCCAAGGCGCCGCTGCCGGACAAGAACATCTTCGCGCTCGGCGTGCCCGTGCTGGGAGTCTGTTTCGGCGTGCAGCTCTTCGCGCAATTCCTCGGCGGCAAGGTCGAGAAAGGCCAGAAGCGCGAATACGGCAAGGGCACGCTCACCATCAAGGACAAGTCCTGCGCGCTGTTCGCCAAGCTGCCCGCGAGCTTGCAGGTCTGGAATTCCCACGGCGACAAGCTCACGAAAATCCCCAACGGCTTCAAGCCCGTCGCCGTCACGGAAAATTCCGAATACGCCGCCATCGAGAACCGCGCCAAGAAATTCTTCGGCCTCCAGTTTCACCCCGAAGTCGTCCACACGCCGCGCGGACGCGAGATCATCGCCAACTTCGTCCACGGCGTCTGCGGCTGCGGCAGGAACTGCAACATGCGCAATTACCTCGAGCAAGCCGTCGCGGAAATCCGCGCGCAGGTCGGCAAGGAGCAGGTCATCCTCGGCCTGAGCGGCGGCGTGGATTCCAGCGTGGCGGCGGCGCTGCTGCACAAGGCCATCGGCGACCAGCTCACCTGCATCTTCGTCAACAACGGCGTGCTCCGAGCCCGCGAAGCGGACGTGGTGCGGCAGGTGTTCGGCAACCATTTCAAGCTGCGCCTGCAATACGAGGACAAGGCAAAACTGTTCCTCGGCAAGCTCAAGGGCGTCACCGACCCCGAACGCAAACGCAAGATCATCGGCAAGACGTTCATCGAAGTCTTCCAAGCCGCGACCAAGCGCGCGGGCAAGGCGAAGTTCCTCGCGCAAGGCACGCTTTACCCCGACGTCATCGAGTCCGTGCCCATCGCCGGCAACCCCGCCGCGCTCATCAAGAGCCATCACAACGTCGGCGGCCTGCCGAAGAGCATGAGGTTCAAACTCGTCGAGCCGCTGAAAAATCTGTTCAAGGACGAGGTGCGGCTGCTCGGTTTGGAACTCGGCTTGCCGAAAGAAATCGTCTATCGCCAGCCGTTCCCCGGGCCGGGCCTCGCCGTGCGCATCCTCGGCGAAGTGACGCCCAAGCGCTGCGAGATTCTCCGCAACGCCGACGCCATCGTCGTCGAGGAGATGAAGGCGAGCGGGCTTTACTACAAGATCTGGCAGAGCTTCGCCGTGTTGCTGCCCGTGCGCAGCGTGGGCGTGATGGGCGACGAACGCACCTACGATTACACCATCGCCATCCGTGCCGTGGAATCGCAGGACGGCATGACCGCCGACTGGGTGAAGCTGCCCTACGACCTGCTGGAGAAACTCGCCAGCCGCATCATCAACGAGGTGAAAGGCGTCAACCGCTGCGTGTTCGACATCACCAGCAAGCCGCCGGGGACGATCGAGTGGGAGTAACGGCGCACGACGGTTTTTCCGTCTTCGCAAAATAAGCCAAGCGAAAGCCAACGCACGCGTGGCGGAGTTTAGCTAATGCCTGTCAACTGTGGGCCGCCGGACAGCCGGCGATTGAAAAAGGAATTTATGCCCACACGCGACACTGCCAAAACGCATCCCCTGCGCGGGGAAGCCATCCTCCGCGACCCCACGCAAAACAAGGACGCCGCCTTCACCCGCGAAGAACGCCGCCATCTCGGCCTCGAAGGCCTGTTGCCGCCCGCCGTGCTCACGATGGAACAGCAGGTCGCCATGAGCCTCGGCCAGATTCTCGCCAAAGCCGAGCCGCTGGAGCAATACATCGGCCTCATCGCGCTCCTCGACCGCAACGAGACGCTTTTCTACCGCCTGCTGATGGAGAATCTCGACCGCTTCACGCCCGTCGTTTACACGCCCACCGTCGGGCTGGCGTGCCAGAAATACAGCCACATCTACCGCCGGCCCCGCGGGCTGTTCATCACGCCCGAAGACCGCGGGCACATCGCCGAACGTTTGCGTGAGTTCCCGCGCCGCGACATCCGCCTCATCGTCGTCACCGACAACGAACGCATCCTCGGTCTCGGCGACCAGGGCGCGGGCGGCATGGGCATCCCCATCGGCAAGCTCATCCTCTACTCCGTCGGCGCGGGCATCCATCCCTCGCTCTGCCTGCCCATCAGCCTCGACGTCGGCACGGACAACGCCGAACTGCTCGAAGACCCGTTCTACCTCGGCTACCGCGCCCGGCGGTTGCGCGGCGCGGACTACGATTCGCTCATCGAGGAATTTGTCGAAGCCGTGAAGACCGTTTTCCCGAACGCGCTGCTGCAATGGGAGGATTTCAAAAAGGGCAACGCCCTCCGCCTCCTCGACCGTTACCAACGCCGCCTGCCCAGCTTCAACGACGACATCCAAGGCACCGCCGCCGTGACCGTGGCGGGCATTTTCTCCGGCCTGAGCCTCGCCGCGCAAAAACTCCGCGACCAACGCATCCTCCTCGTCGGCGCAGGCGCGGCGGGCTTCGGTATCGGCAACCTGCTCGCCGCCGCGTTCAAGGCCGAAGGCGTGAACGCCACGGATATCCGTCGCCGCCTGCTCTTCCTCGACTCCGGCGGCATCGTCCACACCGGCCGCGGCGAGATGGACACCCACAAACGCGGCGTCGCGTGGAGCGCGGAAGATTTGGCCGCCGCCGGCATGCCCGCCGCGCTGCCGACGAAGCTCGAGGAAATCATCGCCGCGTTCAAGCCCACCGTGCTCATCGGCACCACCGGCACGCCCGGCGAATTCACGCCCGCCGCCATCCGCACGATGGCGACGCATTGCCAGCGCCCGCTCATCTTTCCCTTGAGCAATCCCACCAGCAAAACCGAATGCACGCCCACCGAGGCGTTGCAAAACTCCGACGGCCGCGCGATGGTCGCCACCGGCTCGCCGTTCGAGCCGGTGCTGTTCAACGGCAAGAAACACGTCATCGGCCAGTGCAACAACTCGTTCATCTTCCCCGGCGTGGGCTTGGGCGCGCTCGTCGCCGGCGCGGCGCAGATCACGGATTCGATGTTCCTCGCCGCGGCGCGGACGCTCGCGGAATACACCGTGGCGCACGCCGCCGGCAGCACCTCGCTCTTCCCGACGCTCGCGCATCTGCGCGCGATCAGCCGCGACATCGGCTTCAAGGTCGCGCAGACCGCGCGCGACGAAGGCATCGGCCGCAAGCTGGACGACGCCCAACTGCGCGCCGCGCTCGACAAGTTCATCTGGGTGCCCGACTACGCGAAGGCGTGACGCTGGGCATTTCGAACCACAAAGACACAAAGGCACAAAGCCCAAGTGTTCAACCTTGGTGACTTCGTGCCTTTGTGGTTAAGAACCGCCGGCGACGGTCAGGCCGCCTTCAATTCCTGCTCCGCGAGCAACCAGTGTTCGCGTTCCTTGCCGGTGGGCCGCCCCGCCTGTTCCCAGATGAAATACGCACGGCGGGCAATCAGCTCGGCGGTGATGCGCGGCGCGGGCGCAGCGGCGGCAACGGGCTTGGGCGCGCTGGTTTTGGCGGGCTTGGCCGCAGGCGTTTTGGCCTTGGGGGCGGGCGCGGCGGCGATGGCGCGTTTGGCTTTCGGCGCGGTGGTTTTCTTGGTTTTGATGACCTTGGCAGTTTTCATGATGATGATGCGGTTGTTGGTTGACCGGCCTTTCAGCCGGGGCAGCCATTGGGTATGGGCTGCGAAGTTCGGAAGCTCTCCTTGACCGGGAAGCTACCGGAAAACCTCGCGCCCGTCCAGACCGGATAAATTCAAGCTGTTGGCAGACCCTCTGGCGACGGCGGGAAATTGCGCCGCTACTTTTTAGGCGTTTTCAACAAGCCGCGACAGCCTGACATTGAGGGCTTGAGCCAAGCGGGCAAGTTTATCGAGCGAAATATTCTCCCGTCCACGCTCAATTTCAGAAAGGTAAGGCCAGCTCAAATCCGCCTTTTCGGCCAGTTTTTCCAAGGTCAGGCCCGCATCGGTTCGGCACGTGCGGATGTTACTCCCCACGATCTCCCGATGTTTGGCGGCATGAGCCATTGGAACAGCAAACCCGAATTTGGATGCGGGGAACATTCGACATATCGAATGTTTAGGCTTGATCCTTTTTGTTGGATCGGGATCGATCCACAGGAATGTCTGAAAAGTCCGGGCGGAAGCGTTCTTCACCGAAAGCCGCCAGCAGCAAGCGGCCAGATCAGAGATCCGATCCAAAACCCGTCCGCTACAAAATCCGCCGTAAGATTCCCGCTCCGTCACTGCACAAGCCCGAAGCCAACGGCAGGTTTAACGACGAACAAGTCTCCATCCCCTTCGTCCTCGCGCGCGGGGTTAGTCGCGAGGCGCAGCCGTTTCTGAAATGGGTCGGCGGCAAGGCGCAACTCCTCGCACAGTTCGACGAATTTTTTCCGACGGAAATCACCCGCTACTTCGAGCCGTTCAGCGGCGGCGGCGCGGTGTTTTTCCACCTCAAGCATCGCTTTCCGAAAATGAAAGCCTTCCTGCGCGACATCAATCCCGAACTCATCAACACCTACCTCGCTGTCCGCGACTTCCCGCACGAACTCATGCGCCGGCTGGACGAACACGCCGCTGAATTCAAAACCAAAGGCGACGACTATTTTTACTTCGTCCGCGCCCAGCACCATCTGACCGGCGACGACAGGAAAATCGTGGAACGCGCCGCCCGCATGATTTTCCTCAACAAGACCTGCTTCAACGGCCTCTGGCGCGTCAACGCCCGCGACGAATTCAATGTTCCCGTTGGCTCAAACAAAAATCCCGGCCTTTACAACGAGGAAAACATCCTTGCTGCAAGCCGTGCGCTGGATGGCGTGGATTTGGTCGTGCAGGATTTTCGCAAAACCCTCAATCAAACCCGGCCCGGCGACTTCGCCTACGTTGACCCGCCGTATTATCCCGTCTCCGCCACCGCCAGCTTTACATCCTACGCCAAGGAAGATTTTGGCGAGGGCGAACAGCGCGAACTCCACGCCGTCTTTGCCGAAGCCGCCCGGCGCGGCGCGCGTCTGATGCTTTCCAATTCCGACACGCCCTTCATCCGCAAACTCTACCGCGACTTTCAAATCCACACCGTGCAGGCCCGCCGCGCCATCAACTGCGACGGCTCAAAACGCGGCCACGTCAACGAGGTCGTCGTGACAAATTTAACCAACGAATAAAATTATGTCTGGGAAAGCAACCGCAGTTAAAGCCGGAGACGATTTGGTCAAAGAGGTAATCAAGATTGCCACCAAACTCGGACTCGAAACAAAAGAACAATTTCATGTTGCCCGAAGAATCTGGGGCGCTAACCGGAACATTGATGTCATTCTGATTGATTCTAAAACGCGCAAAACACTTGGCGTTGAATGTAAATTTCAAGGCGGTGGCGGCTCCGCAGAAGAAAAGATTCCCGCCACCATCCAAGACATTGAAGCTTGGCCGATTCCGGGGATCGTCGTTTTCGCCGGTGAAGGTTTCACGGAAAACATGCGGTCGTTTTTGATTTCCACCGGCAAGGCCGTTGAGCTGAACGAACTTGAACCGTGGCTGCGGCTATTCTTCGGTCTGCCGCTGGAATAGCCCCGTCAGGAGCGGAACCTGTGTAGAACGCCCCGCCACAAAATTCCCCAGCCCCGTCCCGCCTTCATCTGATTTCGGCGCGGCAGGCGGGGCGGCATATTCCGCTCCTGAACGGAGCTGAAAAACCGTTTTGCCGATGGTTCTACAAAGATGCCGCGCCGACGGCGCTTCCGTTCGCGTGGTTGGCGTATTTCGCGGTTCATCCTCACCGCGAACCACGCGAAATACGCGAACGGGGAACGGTTGCCGCTTTGCACCTTTGCGCCTTTGCGTTAAAATCCGGCGCATGAGCGTGAATCCCATTCCTTCCGATTGTCCGGCGTTGTGCGCGTATCTGCACGTGGCGGAGACGGCGCGGCTGATCGAGTTTCTGAAGATCGCGTTCGGCGGCGTGGAGGTCGGGCGCGTGACGATGCCGGACGGCCAGATCGCCCATGCGCGCGTGACCCTCGGCGGCGCGATGGTGATGATGAGCCTGGCGCACCCGCCGTTCCCGCCGAGCGCGGTGATGCTGTATCACTATGTGGCGGATGTGGACGCAGCTTACGCGCGGGCGCTGGTGGCGGGCGCGGAATCGGTGTTCGCCCCGATGCCGACGTTCTACGGCGACCGGCTGGCGGTGGTGAAGGATTTCGCGGGCAACCACTGGGCGCTGGCGTCGCGGGTGGAGGACATCACGCTGGCCGAGGTGCAGAAACGGGTGTCGGGTTTCGTCGTCCCACCGGCGGCGTGAAGTCCGGCGGGCGCGCCGCGCGGCTTTGCGTTGAATTCTTTTTCCGTTTCCCGCATCTTCTCGCCCACAAATTTCTATGGCTGAAAAACCGAAGGCAGTTTACGACGAGAGCAAGATCAAGACGCTGAGTTCGCTGGAGCACATCCGGCTGCGCACGGGCATGTATATCGGGCGCATCGGCAGCGGCGCGCATCCCGACGACGGCTGCTACATCATGCTCAAGGAGGTCGTGGATAACGCCGTGGACGAATACATCATGGGCCACGGCAAGGAGGTCGAGATCAACATCGCCGATGGCCGCGTCAGCGTGCGCGATTTCGGTCGCGGCATTCCGCTCGGCAAAGTGGTGGACTGCGTTTCCAAGATCAACACCGGCGCGAAATACAACGATGACGTGTTCCAGTTCAGCGTCGGCCTCAATGGCGTCGGCACGAAGGCGGTCAATGCGCTGTCGAAAAACTTTCTCGTGCGCAGCCATCGCGACGGCGAGTTCGCCGAGGCGAGCTTCAAGGTCGGCAAGCTGAAGAAGGAAAACTCCGGCAAGACGAAGGAGCCGAACGGCACGTTCATCGAGTTCGAGCCGGACGAGGAGATTTTTAAGAACAGCGAGTTCAAGCAGGAGTTCGTCGAGCGGCGGCTGCGGCATTACAGCTACCTGAACACGGGGCTGAAGCTCATTTTGAAGACGCCCGCGTCGCACGAGCCGAAGGTGTTCCAGTCGCGCCACGGCCTGATGGACCTGGTGATGGAGGAGCTCGGCACGGACGGCAGCGAGCCGCTGTATTCGCCGCTGCATTACGCGGGCAAGACGCTGGAGTTCTGCTTCACCCACAGCAATTCGCGTTACGGCGAGACGTTCTATTCCTTCGTCAACGGCCAATACACCAGCGACGGCGGCACGCACTTGAGCGCGTTTCGCGAGGGTTTGCTGAAGGCGGTGAACGAGTATTGCGGCGGCAAATACGAAGGCGACGACGTGCGCGAGGCGATGGTCGGCGCGGTGGCGATCCGCCTCAAAGACCCGATGTTCGAGTCGCAGACGAAGAACAAGCTCGGCAACACGGAAATCCGCACCGAACTCGTGAACAATGTGCGCGAGGAGTTGCTGCACTTTTTCCAGCGCAACAAGCAGATCGCCGAGACCATCATCGCGAAGGTGCGGGACACGCAGGAGTTGCGGAAGGAATTGCAAAACGTGAAGAAGCTAGCGCGCGAACGCGCCAAGGCGATCACGTTGCGCATCCCGCAGTTGAAGGACTGTAAAAATCATTTCGACAAGAAAAAGGAGAAGGGCAAGGGCACAATGGTCTTCATCTGCGAAGGCCAGTCCGCCGCCGGCTCGATCACGAGCTGCCGCGACGTGAACAATCAGGCGGTGTTCGTGCTCAAGGGCAAGCCGCTCAACGTCTGGGATCTCAAGCGCGACGTGATGTATAAGAACGACGAGATGTATAACCTCATGCAGTCGCTCAACGTCGAGGACAACACCGAGGGCTTGCGTTACGACAAGGTCATCCTCGCCACCGACGCGGACGTGGACGGCATGCACATCCGCAATTTGATGATCACGTATTTCTTCCGGTTCTTCGAGCAACTGGTCCACGACGGTCACGTGTATGTGCTGGAGACGCCGTTGTTCCGCGTGCGCAACAAGGAGAAAACGATTTACTGCTACAGCGAAACCGAGCGCGACAACGCCATCAAGGAACTCGGCGGCAAACCTGAAATCACGCGGTTCAAGGGTCTGGGCGAAATCAGTCCGAAAGAATTCGCGCAATTCATCGGCAAGGAAATGCGCCTGAGCAAAGTGGAATACGCGCCGCGCGCCGAGTCCGGCCCGATCTTCAACTTCTACATGGGCAAGAACACACCCGAGCGGAAGGACTACATCATGGAAAAGCTCGTCGTGCCGGTGGAGGAATAATTTTCATTTCATACCATGTCAGCCAAACGCAAAAAAGATTCAAGCCAGCCGGAATTGCCCATCGCAGGCGCGCCGCCCGCGCCGGTGGCCGCCAAGCCCGCCAAGGAAGCCGCCGCCGCGAACGGCAACGGCAACGGCGCGACGCACGTGCTCGCGGAAGAATTTTCCACCGCCGTCGCCCACAAGCCGTTCGATCCGAAGTCGCTCGCCGTCGGCCTGCACACGCGCGTGGACCGCGGGTTTCTGGATTACGCCAGCTACGTCATCCGCGACCGCGCGATCCCGAATCTCGCGGACGGCCTGAAGCCCGTGCAGCGGCGCATCATGTGGGCATTGCACGAGAAGGACGACGGCCGTTTCATCAAGGTCGCCAACGTTGTCGGCCACACGATGCAGTATCACCCGCACGGCGACGCCTCCATCGGCGACGCGCTCGTGGTGCTGGCGAACAAGCGTTATCTCATCGAGGGCCAGGGAAATTTCGGCAACATCTTCACCGGCGACCCCGCCGCCGCGTCGCGTTACATCGAGTGCCGGCTCACGGAACTCGCGCGCACGGAACTGTTCAACGACGAGATCACCGATTTCATCCCCAGCTACGACGGGCGCAACAAAGAACCTGTCTCCCTGCCCTGCAAACTGCCGCTCACGCTCATGCTCGGCGCGGAAGGCATCGCGGTCGGGCTGGCGGCGCGGATTCTGCCGCACAATTTCCCCGAGTTGCTCGAAGCGCAGATCGCCATCCTCAAGAAGCAGCCGTTCAAGTGCCTGCCCGATTTCCCGACCGGCGGCCTGATGGACGCGCGCGATTATCAGGACGGCAAAGGCAGCGTGAAAGTCCGCGCCAAGATCAAGGCCAAGGACGAAGCCACCGTCGTCATCAAGGAGATTCCGCCCACGACCTCGACCGAGTCACTCATCGCGTCCATCGAGGACGCCGTGCAGAAGGGCAAGTTGAAGGTGAAATCCATCAACGATTTCACCTCGGAAGATGTTGAGATCGAAATCCGCTGTCCGCAGGGCGTGGAGGCGGAGAAGCTGATTGATGCGCTCTACGCGTTCACGGACTGCGAGGTGTCCATCGCCAGCCGCATCATCGTCATCAAGGACAACCGCCCCGTCGAGCTGACCGTTTCGGAAATCCTGCGCGAGAACACCGACCAGCTCATCGCCATCCTCAAGCGCGAACTCGTGTTGCGCGAGAAGCAGCTCCTCGACGAACTGCATTACCGCACGCTCGAACGCATCTTCATCGAGGAACGCATCTACAAGCTCATCGAGAAATGCAAGACCGGCGAGGCCGTCACGGCGGCGGTGTATGATGGCTTCAAGCCCTTCAAGCGCCAGCTCGTGCGCGACATCGTGGACGCCGACGTGGAACGCCTGTTGCAGGTCCGCATCCGCCGCATTTCGCTGTTCGACATCAACAAGCACCGCGAGGAGATGGAGCAGGTCAAAGCCGACCTCGCCGAGACGCTGAAGAATCTCAAGAACCTCACCCGCTACGTCATCGGCCACCTCGAAGGGTTGCTGGAGAAATACGGCCCGCTCTACCCGCGCCTCACCACCAAGTCCGCGCGCCACGAAGAAGTGGACGTGAAGGCCGCCGCGTTCAAGTCCTTCAAGGTCGCCTATGACCGCGAGACCGGCTACGTCGGCTACAAGGTCAGCGGCGAGGAATTCAAACTCGAATGCACCAAGTTCGACAAGGTGCTGCTCGTGTTCAAGGACGGCACCTACAAGGTCACCGAACTGCCGGAGAAACTGTTTGTCGGGCCGGAACTGTTCTACTGCGGCCTGCCGGACCGCGAGAAAGTCTTCACCTGCGCCTACACCGACCGCAACGCGAGCTACCTCAAACGCTTCACGTTCGGCGGCACCATCATGAACAAGGCGTATCTCTGCATCCCGGACAAATCGCGCATCCTGTTCTTCGCGCCGGAAACGCCGAAGGTGCTTTACGTCCGCTACAAACCCGCGCCGCACCAGAAAGTCAGCCAGCAGACGTGCGACCCGAAGCAGATCGAAGTGAAGTCGCCGAAGACGCGCGGCCGGCAGATTTCCATCAAGGACATCTCCTCCGTGACCGCCGAGCCGACGCGCGGCTGGGACGAGAAGGCGGCGACGACAGAAATCGTCTTCGTGTAGCGGCGCTCACATCGCAAGCGATTTCGCCGCAATGTCCCGCGCCTGCCGGATGAGAGTCAAATCTTCAACGAGATTGCCGAAGCGCAGCCGCATCGCGCCGCTCTGCTGCTGGCCGAGCAGTTCGCCAGGCCCGCGCAGCTTCAGGTCCGCCTCGGCAATCGCGAAGCCGTCGCCCGTCGCCTCCAAAACCTTCAGCCGCCCGCGCGCCTCCAGATTCTTCGCCTCCGAAATCAGGATGCAAAAACTCTCGTGCGCGCCGCGCCCGATGCGTCCGCGCAACTGGTGCAGTTGCGCCAGCCCGAACGCCTCCGCGTTCTCGATGAGCATCACCGTCGCGTTCGGCACGTCCACGCCCACCTCGATGAGCGACGTGGCAAGCAGCGCGCTCAGCTTGTTCGCGCGAAAATCCGCCATCACCGCCTCTTTGTCCGCCGGCTTCACGCGCCCGTGCAGCAACCCGACCTTGAACGGCGCGAGCGCGCGCTGCACGTTTTCAAATTCCTTCGTCACCGCCTTGAACGACGTGCGGACGAAAGTTTTTATCGTGCCGCGCCCGCCGGGCAATTCGTCAATCACCGACACGTCCAAATCGCCGTAAAGCGTGAGGCCGAGCGTGCGCGGGATGGGCGTGGCCGTCATCACGAGCAAGTGCGGATAATTTCCCTTCCGCACCAGCGTCTCGCGCTGCGCCACGCCGAACTTGTGCTGCTCGTCAATGATGACCAGGCCGAGGTTTGGAATCTCGAAGCCGCTCGTGAACAGCGCGTGCGTTCCAACGTAGATTGAGGATTGAGGATTGAGGATGGCGGGACGAACGCGCTTTCCATCCTCCATCCTCCATCCTCCATCCTCGCCGCCTTTGTGACTTCCAGTTTGCAACACGACGCGCACCCCGAGCGGCTCCAGCCAGAGCGAGAAATTTCGGAAATGCTGTTCCGCCAGAATCTCCGTGGGCGACATCAGCGCCACGTTGAAGCCGCTCTCCAGCGCCATCAACGCAGCGCACGCCGCCACCGCCGTCTTGCCCGACCCCACATCGCCCTGCAACAGCCGCCGCATCGGATGCAAACCGCCCATGTCCGCGCGGATCTCTCGCAGCACGCGCGTCTGCGCCTCGGTGAGCTTGAAGCCGAGCTGCGCGAGGAAGGGTTTCATCAACCGGTTGTCGCCGTGACACGGCAGCGCTTTCGCGCTCGCCTCAAATTTCTTCCGCCGCGCCTGAATCTGGATTTGCAGCGCGACAAATTCATCCAGCGCCAGCCGTTGCCGCGCGATTTCCACATCGGTCAACTCTTCGGGAAAATGAATCATGCACACCGCGTTGGCGCGGGCGGGGAGGAGCGGAGTGCGCCCGTCCCCGGGCGCAGTAATGTTCAATTGCAGCGGGACTCCCGTTTTTTCCGAGGCCGCCTTGGAAGATTGCGTTGCTGTGGCCGGGGACGGCCACGCTCCAAACGTCGGCTCGGCAATCTGCCCCTCGAACTTCTCCAACGCGCGCCAGACCAGCGTGCGCATCGCGCGCGCCGTGAGGCCCTCGGTCAGCGGATGGATCGGCACGATGCGGTTGACGTGGACAAATTCATCCTCGCCCGGCTCGACCAGTTCGGTTTCGGGATGGTCAATCGTGCGCGGCTTGAGCGTCTCCGGCTTGCCGAAGACGAGGAACTCGCGCCCGACGGCGAACCAGTCCTCCATCCACGGCTGCATCTGCCACCAGCGGCAATGCAGCAGCGCCGAGCCGTCGTCCAGGATGCACTCGAACATCGCGCGCGTGCCGCGCTTGAACCGCTTCACGCCGGCGGCGACGATCTTGCCGCGCACGGTGGCGGCTTCCTTGAGTTTCAGCTCGCGGATGGGGAGAAATTTCCGGCGGTCCTCGTAGCGGCGCGGCTGGTGCAGCAGCAAATCTTCGATGGTGAAAATCTCCAGCCGCGCGAGCAGCTTCGCGCGTTCGCTACCGACGCCCCAGAGCTAGGTGATGGGCGCGGCGAGCGGGGAAATGGGCGGCTTCGTTTCCGGCGGCGTCATTTGCGGATGAATTTTTCGAGCGCGGCGAACAGCGCGCCCGAATCCTTCAGGTGCGTGCAATGCCCGACATCGCTGACGAGGCCGAAGCCGCTGCCGTAGGCCGGGCCGTTGGCCACGCAGACGTCGGTGTCGCAATCGGTGAGCTGGTCCTCGGCCTTTTGGATGACGCCGGCGGGGTCGCCGTCCACCTCGTATTTCCAGCCGACGAGCTTCGCGTTCGGAAACCAGCCGCGCAGTTCGGTGATGAGCTTGGGCGTGGGCACGAGTTCGGCAAGCAGCGTTCCGGCGCGCGTGGAAAATTTGGCGGATTTGACCTCGGCGAGTTCGCCGGCGGCGTTGCGCAGCCAGATTTTGCCGAAACCAAAATCGCTGACGGCGGCGGCGTGGAAGACGGCGTCCGCAGATTCCGCAGATTCCGCAGAGATTTTTTTCAGCTTGCCCGACAAGTCGGCGGTGGTGGTGAAGCGTTCAACCTGCTGGGCCTTGATTTCACCGGCGTGCGTGGCGGTTTCGCCGAGAAGCAGCGTGACGGCGTGGCCGTGCGCGGTGAGGAAGTTCGCCAGTTCGATGCCCAGCCTGCCGGTGGAGAAATTGGTGAGGCGACGGACGTTGTCCATCGTTTCGTAAGTCGGCCCGGCGGTGACGATGCAGTTCATGTCGGCGTCCAAGCTTTAGCCGTTTCGGCGGCGGCAGCAAGCCAAAGCTTGAATCACGACGGGCGGCGGGAGTAGTCTTTCGGCCAAGGAGAATCGAATCATGCGCCACATCCAGCACAAGCTCGCCGTCGCGCGCGGCGAACAGCCCGCGGAACTGCTCTTCAAGAACGCCAACCTCGTCAACGTCCTCAGCGGCGAAATCTACCGCACCAACGTGGCCGTGGACGACGGTCGCGTGGTTGGCCTCGGCGATTACGAGGGGAAGCAGGTCGTTGATCTGGCGGGGGCGTATCTCGCGCCAAGCCTGATTGACGGGCATTTTCACGTGGAGAGTTCCATGCTCACCGCGCCGGAATTCGCCCGCGCGGTCGTGCCGCACGGCACGGGCGCGGTGGTGATTGACCCGCACGAATACGCCAACGTCCTCGGTCTCGACGGCATCCGTTACGTCCTCGAATCGAGCAAGAATTTGCCAGTGGATTTCTTCATCATGCTGCCGAGCTGTGTGCCGGCGACGCATCTGGAAACCGCCGGGGCGCGGCTTACGGCGGACGATTTGCGGCTGATGATCGGTGACGAGCGCGTCGCGGGCGTGGCGGAGCTGATGAATTATCCCGGCGTCTATCTCGGCTGGGAAAGCGAGCTGGCAAAGATTGACGCGGCCGGCGGCAAGTGTGTTGACGGCCACGCGCCGGGCTTGCGTGGAAAAAATCTCAACGCCTACGCGCTCGCCGGCGTCCGCTCCGACCACGAATCGGTGGAGGTCGCGGAGGCGCAGGAAAAGTTGCGGCTCGGCATGCACATCCTCCTGCGCGAAGGCAGCACGGAGCGGAATCTCGGCCACTTGCTGCCACTGCTGAACGCGCACAATTCCGCCAACTGCTCCTTCGCCACCGACGACAAACTCGCCGGCGACCTTGTGAGCGAAGGACACATTGACCACGCGGTGCGCAAGGCCATCGCGGGCGGCGTGCCGCCGATCGTGGCGTTGCAGATTGCGACGATCAACACGGCGCGGCATTACCGGCTGCAAAATCTGGGCGCGATCGCGCCGCGGTTTTGGGCGGACTTCGTGGTGTTCGACGACCTGAAAAATTTCACAGTGCGGCAGACTTACAAGAAGGGCGTGCTCGTCGCCGAAAACGGGAAATATCTCGCCCAGCATCCGGCGGTCGTCAAACGCCCGCGCAGCACAATGAATTTGCGCTATCAGCCCGCGCAGTTCACGGTCAAGGCGCGACCCGGCAAAATCCGAGTCATCGAAATCGTCCCCAACCAGATCGTGACGAAGGAACTCATCGAGACGCCGAAAGTGGCGAACGGCGAGGTTGTGGCCGACACCGCGCGCGACATTCTCAAGATGGTCGTCGTGGAGCGGCACAGCGCCACGGGCAACGTCGGCGTGGGCTTCGTGCGTGGCTTCAAGCTCCGCAACGGCGCGCTCGGCTCCACCGTGGCGCACGACGCACACAACGTCGTCGTCGTCGGCACCAACGACGCGGACATCGTGCGCGTGATCCAGGAGCTGGAGAAACTGCAGGGCGGGCAAGTGGCCGTCGCGGACGGCGTGGTGACGGCGGAACTGGGCTTGCCAGTGGCGGGATTAGTCTCCGACCAACCGCTGGACGAGGTGATGCGGCGCATCGACGGCTTGAACGCCGCCGCGCACGCGCTCGGCTGTGACTTGGAAGCGCCGTTCATGACGCTGTCGTTCCTGAGCCTCTCGCCGATCCCGGAGTTGAAGCTGACGGATCAGGGGTTGATTGACGCGGTGCACATGAGGCCGACGGAGCTGTTTGTCGCGCCTTGACCCGCGTGGGGATTTGCGGGATGATATGATTGCTGTTTGGGGGCGTACTGGTTTCGACCTGAAAGATACGCCAGAGGCGGCATGCCGAGGACGGTTCGTTGGCCTCGTTAATCATCGAACCAAAAAATAACTGCTAATCAAGAACTAGCACTCGCGGCCTAAGGCCCCGACGTTCGCCACTGGACACCTGCTACGGTGGACGAACGTGACAGCAGGCATGGCTGAAGGCGGAGACTGCGCGCCCAAGCCGAGAAAATTCCATGCGGACTAAGCAGCGGGACTCGAGTTTGGACGCCATCCCGTAGCCGACAAAAAATTCCAGACTAAGCATGTAGTCGCGGCTGGTTTGCCTATCAGGGACGGGGGTTCAACTCCCCCCGCCTCCACCATCTTGAACTTCGGTTTTCAGGACCAGAGTTTCACGGCTGCACCCACAACGCGCCGCTCTGGTTCGTGCCCAGGAAGAAGCCCGCCCCCAGAAATTCATCCTGTAACACCACGCCCTTCAGCCGGCCCCACCGGCTGGTTGTTCCCGGATACAGGAACTGCCCGGTCAAAAAGCCGTTCTTGGGTGCGACCGACAGGGCGAGCCGGTCGTCGTTGGGCGCCACGACGACGAAACTGCCGTTGGTATTCAGGCTGGCGTGGTTGGTCAGCGCGCCTGGCAAGTTGCCGTCCGTCAGGAACACTGCGGCCGGATTCAGCTCCGCCGCCAGCGCGCCCGCCGCCGGCGCCGTGTAGGCCGAGGCGCGCAACGGCGTTTCATGGTAGAAACCCGCAGGATAAAAACCACTGCCCACATCAGGCGTTTTCAAGTGGATGACCGTCCCACTCAAATCCCGTCCCGGATTCGCCTCAAATCTGGCCCAGCCAATCAGCAGGCCTTTGTATTCCGAACCCGTGCGCCAGACAAAAGGCGTGTAATAGGAGTAAGTCCCCGGATAAACCTGCACAAACAGCGGCCAATGACCGCCCTCCGAAATCCCCGTCGCCTGCTTCAGCGCGATGCCGTCGCCCAGCGCGCCGGCCAGCTTGACCGCGCCGTTGGTGGCGACGCTCACGAGTCCGTAGCCGTGACCGGCGGGCGCGAGCGCCGCGTTGGTCGCACCCGGGATGACCATCGTGTAATTGCCCGCCAGGTTCGTCATCCCCCGCGTCGCCGCGCGATAGCCGGTCAAGTCAGCCGTCCAAGTCCCGTCACTCACACTGCCGGTGACCGCGTCCGTCGTGTTGTCCAAGTCCAACTGCAACGCGAAGCTCAACGTCGGCTTGCCGGGGCGCTTCACTGTTGCGTGACCCAACCCGGCCAAGTCGAAACTTCCGCTCATGCTGTAAGTGCCGCCATTCACCAGCAGCTTGCCGCTGAAGCCCAGCTTGGCCGTGGTCTTCACCGTGAAATATCCGGCGCTGTCAAACGCCACGCCGGCGGGGTCGGCGAACAGCCCGTTGTAAGTGCCGACGACGCCGATGAAGCGGTTCGTCTCGAAATCCGCCTGCAACACCAGATTGGAGCGCATCACAAACGAGAGCTTCGAGTTCGTGGAGACAATGTCGCCCGACCAGCCCGAGAAGAGCCAGTTGTTCCCCGGATACGCCGCGACGGTGTAGCTGGAGTTGACCTCCAGATTCACGCCGCTCTGATACCAGAGAATTTTCCCCACGCCGTTCGTCCGCAGCGTCAGCGGCGCATAAACCACATACGAACACTTGCGGCTGACCACCGCCGATTCATTCCCGCTCAAGTCAACCGCCTTCACCGCGATCGTGTTCACGCCCGGCGTCAGCGTGACGGTGGTCGTCCAGTTCGTTGTCCCCGTCGCCTCCACGAACTCCCCGTCGCCCACCCGGCACAAGACCCGGCTCACCCGCCAATCATCCCGCGCCGTGCCGCGCACCGTCACCACCGCGTTGCTCGACCGGAAATTATTTGCCGGCGCAGCGATGCTCACCGTCGGCGCGTTGGTGTCCACCCGCCCGGTGACCGTCACCGTGAACGCCTGCGTGGCGCTCAGGCTCTGCGCGGTCGCGGCGGCCGCGTTGAAATCCGTCACCCGCACCACCACCGGGTTCGTGCTCGGATACTGCCCCGCCGCCGGCGACCAGGTCAGGACGCCGCTCGTCGGATTCAACGTCATGCCCGCCGGCGCGGACACTAGGCCGAACGTCAATTCATTCCCCGGCAAATCCGCGTCCGTGGCGCGGTTCGTCACCATCAGCGTGGCGAACTGGTCAATCACCCGGTTCGTCACCGCCGTCAGCACCGGCGCGCGGTTCACCTCGCGGACGACCACCGTGAACGAGTTGCTCACATACAGATACGGCGTGGTGAACAAGTTCGTGCTCGGCCCCTGCGCCTCCGTCGGCGTCCAGGTGATGACGCCCTGCTGACTGATCGCCGCGCCCGCCGGCGCCACGGCCAGAAAATAAGACATGTCATTCGCCGGCACGTCGCTGTCCGCCGCCGTGTTCGTCACCGTCAACGTCGTCATTTCATCCATCTCCACATCCGGCAACACCGGCAACGTCGGCACGACATTCACCTCGCGCACCACCACCGTGAACGACTTCGCATCGGTCGCCGCAGGCGAGCCGTCGTCCGCCACGCTCACCGTGAAGCTGTTTGTGCTTGGGCCTTGCGCCTCCGTGGGCGTCCAAGTAATCACGCCCGCTTCGTCAATCGCCGCGCCCGCCGGAGCAGCGAGCAGTTCGTAAATCATCGGGCCGCCGTCCGCATCGGTCACCGAGGTCGCGACCGTCATCGTCGCCAGCTCGTTGACGGTCTGGTCGGCGATGACCGCGAAGCTGGGCGGATGATTGGTCACGTCCTGCTCCAGCGAATTCGTCGCGGCCAGATAACTGCCGTCGCCGGAATACGCCGCCGTGATGACGCTCACGCCGCGCAACAGATTCGTCAGGGCCGCGCTTTCGGCGCTGCCGTCGGCGACGGTGTTGGTGCTGAACGCCGTGCCGTTGGCGGCGAAGACCACCGTGCCCGTCGCGTTCGTGCCGGGCAGCGTGGCCGTGAAAGTCACCGCCTCGCGGTAGCCCGACGGGTTCAGGCTGGAGGTCAGTTCCAAACCGGACTCCGCCGAAACGACGCGCAACGTGCCGGGTGCGTAACTGATGGAATAATTCGCCGCGTTGAACGTCCCGCCCGTCGCCGCGCTCGGCGTCAACGGGTAGCTCCCCACCGCGTCGCCGGCGTCCGTGCCGCCGCCCGCGGTGATGGTCACGCTGCCGACGGTCTCGCCGGGAATCAACCCGGTGGCGGTGAACGCCGTCTGGCCCGCGCCGTAAATCTTCGTCCCGCCGAACGCCTTCAAGTCGTCGTTCGCCGTGATGACCAGCGGCGCGACCTCCGTGAAGGTGAACGTGTAGGCGGAGGAATTGACGCCGCCGTTGGCCGTGCCGCCGTTGTCGTGCAGCACCACGGTGACGGTGGCCGTGCCGTAAACGTGAGTGTTGTTTCCCGGCGTCAACGTCAGCGTGCCGTGGTTGTCCGGCGCGGTGTAACTGACCGCGAGGCCGGGCAGCAGCGCGGGGTTGTCGGACGACACCGTGATGCTGACGGTCTGCGACGTTTCGTTCGTCGGCCCGCCGCTCGGCCCGGCGCTGATGCCCGTCAGACTGATGGTTTGCGGACTCCAATCAGCCACGCGATGGATGTCGGAAACCGGATTCATGACGGGTGCCACGTTCACAAACGGCAGGTCGCGGAAATTGTTGCCGGTGGAATTTTCGCCGACGCCCAGCGTGACCGGAAGCTGGCTGCCGGTGACGTTCACCCAGTTCGGCAGGTGCGTTTCGGCAATCACATAACTGCCCGGCGCGAGGTTTGTGAACTGGTAGTTGCCGCCGCCGCCCGTGGTGGCCGTCGCCAGCGTCGCGCCGTTGGTCGTCTGCAAGGCGATGCGCACGCCGTCAACGCCGGCGCTGGTCGCGTCGTGCAACACGCTGCCGGCCACGCTCGCGGCAGGCACGAAGCCGAAGTCCACCACCAGATTGTCCGCGTCGTCGGTGTTCGGGCTGTGCGCGCCGGCCCCCACATTGTTGGTGTCCGGCTCGCCGAGCGGCGGCAGTTGATCCAGGTTCACCGCGCTGGCGGCGATGCCATTCGTCACCGCGCCCACTGTCACCGGCGTGTCGAGGCCGTGATCCCTGCGGTCGCCGTCCACGGTCAGGTCCGTGCTCGCGCCGGCGCTGCTCACCAAGCCCGCCAAGCCCGCCGAATTCGCCTGATCCACGACCACCATGTAGCTTTCCACCAGCCCGCCCTCGAGACGGTAATAGCCGTCGGCGTCGGTGTTGGTGCTGGCGAGTTCCGGGCCGGCGGGATTGCCGGAAACGTCCGCCGCAAAAAGTTTCACCGTCACGCCGGCGATGCCCGGCTCGGCACCGTCCTGAATGCCGTTGTTCGCCGTGCCGCCGCCCGCGCCGTTGTCCAGGAACACGCGGTTGCCGATGCTGTGAAGCGGATAAAAACCGAAGTCAATCGTCAGATTGTCGTTCGCGTCCCCGGCCGGACCGCTCGCGCCATCTTCCTCGGAAGCCGTGGCTTCGCCCTGTGGCTGCAAACCAAAACCCACCGTCACCGGCACGCTGGCGATGCCGCCCGGCAACACCGAGCCGCCGGCCAGCGGCGTGAAAAACCCGTGGTTGTATTTGTCGCCGCTGCCGCTGTTGTCGTGGCTGATGCGCGTGACGCTGCTGTAGCCGGCCAACGCCGGCGAGCCGGCCTGATCCACCACCACCACATACGTTCCCGCCACCAGACCGTCGAAGCGGTAAAAACCTTCCACGTCATTGGTCGTCACGGCCAGCGCGCCGCCGGTCGGATCGCCACTTCCATCCGCCGCAAACACGGCCAGCCGCACGCCGCCGATGCCGCCTTCATTCAAATTGTCCAAGTCCGGCTGGCCGTCGTTGTCCGGGTCGCGGTAGATGCGGTTGCCGATGCTGTAGGTCGGCGCGAAACCGAACACGCTCGCCCCGTTCGTGCCCGAACCCACCGTCACCGCCGCACCGGCGACGCCGTTGGTCACCGCGCCCGGCAACGTCACGCCGCTCGTGGCGTTAGTGCTGCTGCTGACGAGCGTGGTCAGGCCCGCTGAATTGGCCGCATCCACCACGACGACGTAACTTCCCGGCGCGACGCCGTTGAACAGACTGCTGCCGCTGGCGTCGTTCGTCTGTGAAGCCAACACGCTGCCGGTGGGCTGACCGAAACCGTCCGCCGCAAAGAGCATCAGCACCACGTTGGAGACGCCCGCTTCGACACCGTCCTGAACGCCGTTGTTTTCGCCGCCACCGCCCGCACCGTTGTCCACGAACACGCGGTTGGTGATGGTCAAAAAGTCCGTCGCCGGCGCAAAACCGAAGTCCACGACCACGACGGAATTGCCCGGCGGCAAATTATCAAAAAAGTAATAGCCGCTCGCGTCGGTGTTCGTCGCGGCGAGCGCGGAGCCGGTCGGGTGGCCGGAGCTGTCCGCCGCAAAAAGTTTCACCGCCACGTTCGCGATGCCCGGCTCGGTGCCGTCCTGGATGCCGTTGTTGGCATGACCGCCGCCCGAGCCGTCGTCGAGGAACACGCGGTTGCCCACGAAGAAAAAGTCGCTGCTCGGCGCGAAGCC
>JAPLTZ010000484.1 GCA_026397895.1 Verrucomicrobiota bacterium
TCGGGGTGTTTCCAAGTTCCATTTTCCGATGTATCTTAAGGAGGTAGAGTACCGTTACAACCATCGTGGAGAGAATCTTTTCAAACTACTTTTATCCATCTACTTTGGTTACGTTTCACACTAATTACCTAAAAATAATATGTATTTGATTCCTACAGTCGTTAAAAAGTCGGTCATTGAAGGCAGTGGTGTGTTTGCTGACGCGGATATTGGTGATGGCGAAATTGTTTGGAAGTTTAGTCCGATAAATGATTTGACGATGACGACGGAGGATTATGACGGGCTCGACGAAGCTGGGCAGGCGGAGATTCGGAAAGTTGGCTACGTCTCCCCTGCTTCTGGCCAATGGGTTTATCCGCCAGTTGGCGACGCGGCTCGGTATACGAATCACTCGGAAACGAATAATAATCTGACAGCGGTTTTTGATGTAGCGGTTTCTGACGAGCCATTTTTTGTGGCCAGGAGAGATATTATTAGAAGCGAGGAGTTGATTGTTAATTATGTTGAGTTTGATGCGTCGATAAAGAAGATGAAGCCGGAATGGATGTCGACCAACACTTAGTGTTGATTATGAAGACTGAAGTAGTCGAGTTATTTGTTTGTTTTCTTCTTGAAAGACGCCGCCTCTTGTGATGTAAGGGATTTGATACTTGTCACATTCGCTTTTGAGCCACTGACCGTAAGCTACCACAAAGTTAGCGACAGACTTGAAGGTTTCGTCCGAGGCTCCGGCGAGCCAGTCGAAATGGCCGGTGTTCTGATGCATGGCGGCCAGTTGGATTGCCTCGTCCTCACAAATTAGGAAAACTGCGCGGATTTGATCTTTGGTGGCGGGATCGTCGAGGAGAGTGCGAACGTGTTGCGGCAGAATATGAACACCCTCGAGGATTTGATTGTCGTTTACGCCGATTTGGTGGTGAACTAAAGAGTCAATGCAGATTTGGAGTGAATTTGCTTCAGTTATTTGCCAGTCAACCTTTTGCTGAATTTCGGATTCAGAGAGTTGATCGACGCTGGTAAAACCCTTGTAAGGAAATTTCTCGGTACGCTCGGCGACTGATGTCAGGTCGTGAACAACTGTCGATAAAGCGTCGATCGATAACCAGGGAATAGATAGTTCTCGCATCAACAGATTAGAAACAATGCTTTTGCCAGTTCTGGGCGCGCCGCCGATGAGATAAATCATAGTGCTGGTAGTTTAGCATCTCCCCCCAGCGTCGACCAACACCGGGTGTTGATTATGAAGAAAATCTGAGCTACACTCTAAATAGATATGACTTCCACTATCACCATGAACAATTTAAGGCAGAATACGACTAAAGTCGCGCGGCGAGTTGGCCGTGGAGATAGTTTTATTGTGACCAGAAGAGCTAAGCCATTGTTTAGATTAAGCTCGATAAATGAACCTGAGGAGAAATGGGAAACGGTTATCGATTTTACTAAAATTAGAAAAGGCGGGGTGCCAGCCAAAGAAGTTTTAGCGATGTTGCGGGCGGCTTAGGCTATGGTCAACCCGATGCAGAAATTGCTGCGTAAGGCCTCGAGTAAAGACAAGCAGATGCTGGATGAGGCGCTCGAACGGATTGAAAAAGATGATTTGGTAGGGTTGGATGTTATCAAGCTGACTGGTGCGAAAAATATTTTTCGAGTTAGAAAGGGAAATTTTAGGATTAGATTTACCAGAAATGAAAGCGGAGTGAACGTAGTAGAGAGTATCGAAAGAAGATCGGAAAGTACGTATCGTGATATCTAAAGAGAGCTAAGTTTTTGCTTAGCATTAGGAAGATAATGAGCTTTGACTTTTGAGGTGTTTTCAGGCAAAATTCAGGGGTTAGATTGATGTTTATATTTGCCTATGAAACCGTTATCTAAGAATATTATCGTGGCGTTGTTGGTGGTGCTGGCCTTGGGTATCATATTTTCTACCTATGACATGGGTGGTAAGAA
>JAPLTZ010000366.1:0-12091 GCA_026397895.1 Verrucomicrobiota bacterium
ACGCTGGCGAGCCTCGTGGAATACATCGCGCATTTCGCGAACGAACTTTTCGAGGGCGACACGGCGCGGTGCCGGCTGGATTTGCCGAACGATTTGCCGGCGTTGCCGCTGCCGCCGGAGATGCGCCACGATATTTTCCTCGTCGTGAAGGAGGCGCTGACGAATGTGTTGCGGCACGCGAGCGCGAAGGAGGTTTTCGTGCAGACGCGCATCCACGGCCGGATGCTGGAAATCCTGGTGCGCGACGACGGGCGGGGTTTTGATCTGGTCGCGCCGCCGCCGGCGTTGCACAACGGCCTGGAAAACATGCGCCGCCGCGCCGCCACGATCGGCGGCACGCTGGCGATGACGGGCGCGCCCGGCCAAGGCACGACGGTGCGGCTCACGGTGAAACTGCCCGCCGCCGGGAACGCGGGCTGAGAATTGGTCTTGGCGAAAGCCGCGCCACTTGGCAAAACTGAATCATGCAAATCAAAGTCGCCATCGTGGAGGATGATGAAGGCATCCGCAGCAGCCTTGCGGCACTGATCCGCCGCGCGCCAAACTTGAAACTGGTGGGCGACTTCCCCAATGCCGAGTTGGCCGTGAAGGAAATCCCCGCCCGCGCGCCGGACGTGGTGATGATGGACATCAACCTGCCCGGGACAGCGATTCGCTATTCAACTCCTTCAAGGCCGGCGCAAGCGGCTACCTGCTCAAGCGCACGGCGTCGGCGCGGCTCATCGAGGCCATCCACGACGTGCATGCCGGCGGTTCGCCGATGACGCCGCAGCTCGCGCGGCGCGTGGTGCAGTTTCTTTCGCAGCCGGCGCAGGCACAATCCGAGATGCCGCGCCTGACGCCGGGCGAGACGGAGTTCCTCGACCTGCTGGCGAAAGGTTATGCCTACAAGGAAATCGCCGACCGGATGAACATCAGCATTGACACCGTGCGCAGCTACGTGCGAACGGTTTACGAAAAATTGCACGTCCACTCCCGCACCGAAGCGGTGGTGAAATATCTGGGCCGTTGACATCCCGGCCGCTTCAGTCCGCCGCCCCCCCATACCGCATTTACATGTGGTAGACGCCGGGAGGAAATTTAGCCCTAATTAGCCCGAATATTAGGAGTGTCGCGTAGCACCCATGCTGCGCGGGCACAGTTTATTTGAAAACAACTATGAAAACCATCGCCAATATCCTTCGCGCCGCGCTAGCCCTCGCCTGCCTCGCCCTGCTGCCCGCCACCCGCGCCGCCAGCGTGACCTACACGACGCAGCAGGCCAATTTCAACTCCAAGCTCACGGAAAAAAACAACAACCCGCCCTACTCCGGCACCTACGACAACGGCGGCACCGAACTCGCCCAATACGCCAACTCTGGCTCCTTCAACAACACCCCCGGCGCGACCGCCTTCCAGACCTTCAACACCACCGGCAACGGCAACAGCGGCCCCGCCCGGTCGTTGCCGATCGGCGACGAATTCACCATCACCGTCTTCGGCAGCGCCAATCCCAGCTCGGGCGGCCGCTACGGGATTTCGTTCAACGACAGCACAACCTACGGCTCGGCCATCAATGATTACAACAACACCACCCGCTCCATGTTCCGGCTGGATGACACAGGCAACTGGAAAGTCATCGGCAGCGCCACCACCACCAGCGGCGTCGGCGCCAATGCCGACCGGACATTGACCATTCGTATCACTTCCAGTTCGACCTACAACGCCACCATCTCCGGCACGACCTATTACGATCAGGTCATGGCCGGCAGCCCCGCCGACAGCGCCCGCATCCGCAGCCTCGCGATCTTCACCTACGGCGACAGCAACCCCAACACCTTCTGGAAAAACGCCAGCAATCAGGACACGGGATCATTGGAATTCGGCACCGGCAACGGCAGCAGCACCATCTCCGGCCTGCTGGCCGACGGATTGGCGGCCAACAGCACTTCCACCGCCCGCGCCAACCAGCTCGTGAAAAACGGCACCGGCACCATCACTCTCGGCAATGCCAACAACAGCTACACCGGCGGCACCACCATCAACGCCGGCACGCTCTCCATCTCCAGTGACGCCAACCTCGGCAGCACCTCCGGCGGCGTCACCGTCAGCGGCGGCTTCAATTCCATCCTGTCCATTTCCAGTTCGCTGACGCTGAATTCCGGCCGCACCATCACCATCGCCTCCTCCGGCGGCAAACTCGACGCCGGAGCAAACACTCTGACCATCGCCGGCCCGGTGGTGAACAACAGCGGAAACAATCACCTGTTCATTTTGGCTGCAGGCAACACCACCATCAGCGGCAACATGACCGGCACCGGCGACATCGTCAAACAAGGCACCGGCACCCTGACCTTGAACGGCACGGGCAACACCTTCGGCACCGCGACCGGCAACTTCTATCTCGACAACGGCACCGTCCAAGGCGCTGCCTCCGCCGCCTTCGGCCAGACCGCCAGCGGCAACGGCGCCGTCACCATGGGTGCGGACGCCAGCGGCAATAACGGCGACGCCACCCTCCTGCTCACCAGCTCCGGCGCTTCTGTTGCCAACATCATCAATGTCCGCCACTACTCCACCTTCAACGCTGCCAAAACCATCGGTGGTGGCAACTCCAGCGGCACCGTCACATTTTCCGGAAATATCACCCTCAACGACAGCGTCAATCTCACGGCCGCCAGCGGCGGCACGGCGGCATTCTCCGGCGTGATTCAACAGGGCACCGCCGGCGGTTCTCCCGCCCAGGATGTGAACGGCACCCCCGGCATCGTCAAAACCGGCCTCGGCACCGTCACCCTCACCGGCGTGAACACCTTCTCCGGCACGACTACCGTCAGCAACGGCACACTCGTCATCAACGGCACCAACGGCACCGGCGCCCTGACCGTCGCCACCAACGGCACGCTGAACGGCGGTGGCCTCATCAAAGGCGCGACCACCGTGCAGCTTGGCGGCACGCTCGCGCCCACCGGCACGTTCCCGNCCGTATCGGCACCGGCCAGACCGCCGACAAGATCGCCGGCGTCAGCACCTTCACCTCCGGCGGCACGCTGAACGTCACCCTGAACAGCGGCTCACTCACCGGCGGCGACGTCTTCACGCTCGTTCAGGCCACGAGCTACGGCGGTTCTGCTCCCGCCGCTGGCACGATGCCCTCCTTGAGCGCCGGCCAGAACTGGTATCTCGGCAAGCTCGGCGTCAACGGCACCATCGCCGTCAACCGCGCGCCGACGGCCTCGAACATCAGCCTGGGCGCGCAGGCCGGCGTCGTGCAAACCCTGCCCATCATCACCAGCACCAAGCACGCGCCGAGCGACGCCGACGGCGACACGCTGACCATTTCGGCGGTGACCCAGGGCACCAACAGCGGCGCGGTCGCCATCAGCGGCGGCAGCGTGACCTACTCCAAGAGTGCCGCCGGCGCGGACAGCTTCACCTACACCGTGAGCGATGGCCGCGGCGGTTTCGCCACCAACACCGTGACCGTGAACGTGACGGCGGTGGTGAACCAGCAGACGGCGCAACTCTCGTTCAACGGCAGCGGCAACGCCGTGCTGGTGTTCTGGGGCGTGCCGGGAACGAGTTACACCATCCAGAAATCATCCAATCTGAGCACGTGGACCGACCTGACGACCGTCAGCGCCAACGACACCAACACCCAGCCGTATGGCCGGATCAGCTTCACTGACACCGGCGCGCCCAGCGGCACCGCCGGCTATTACCGGTTGAAACCCTGATCTGTAAACCCGACACAAAAAAACAAGACCATGAAAAAAACATTTTTTGCAACCGGATTGGCGCTGGCGCTGGCCGTGACCGCGCAGGCGACGGTGGTGAACTGGTATTCCGGCTCCGTCGGCAGCGCCCTTGCCGACAACAGCGCCGCCGGCGCGACCTTCAACACTGCGGGCGGCACCTGGAGCGGCACCTGGGGCAGCGGGCTGCTGGTGGACAGCGTCAGCGTCGTCCTCAACATCAGCGGCGGCTACAACGGCGACCTCTACGGCTACCTCGTCTACAACGACGGCAGCGCCACCCAGACCGCCATCCTACTCAACCGCGTGACCGGCGCGGCCGCGCCCGTGGCCGGCTTCGGCGGCGGCGTGACGACGGATTTCACGAGCCTGCAAGCGGCGGGCGTCACCCTGTCTGACAGCGGCGGCAGCGGCAGCATCCAGACCGTGGCGGCGGCGGCGGGCAACAGCTACACGACCGGCGGCGGCAATCTGAACTCGACGTTCGTGAACATGAATTCCGGCGGGACGTGGACGCTGTTTCTCGCGGACATGTCGGCGGGCGACCAGAGCACGCTGGTGAGCTGGGGCTTGAATGTGAGCGTCGTGCCGGAGCCCGCGACGTGGGCGCTGATCATCTTTTGCGCCGGATTTACGGTCATGAGCATTGCGCGGCGTTCACGCCGCCACAACAAAGTGGGGACAATCGCTCATTGACCAACGTTTCCCCCACAGGCCAGCCGGCAACCCCGGCTGGCTTTTTTGTTTCCACACGCATATTCGTGCGGTAGCGACCCAAGGCGAATCGCGTTACAAAGTGGGATGACCATTCTCCACAAATCAAACGCCGCTGTCTGGGCGTTGTTTTCCACCGCGTTGATTTTCGCCGCGACCGCCGTGAACGCGGCCATCCAATCCGTCGGCACCGCCACCAACGTCACGCTCTCGGCGGACGCGGCGAATGGAAATGTCACCGCGACCTTCGCCATTGACAACGGCGGCGTGGCGGCGGTCACGCCCGTCGCGGCGGACACGGTGCGGGTGCGCTATCACTTCGGCAGCCTGTGGAGCAAGGAGGAGCCGATGATCGCCAAACAGCCCGGCGAGTGGGCGACCATTTCCAACAACGTCACGTTCACCGACCAAGGCACAAATTATTTGATTCAGACGCCGCAACTCGACGTCGTCGTGACCAAAAGCCCGTTCAAGGTGGACTTCAAAGACAAGAGCGGCTTCTATCTGTTGCGCGACGACCATTCGGAATTTGATTCCGCCTACGACTACACCGGCCAGAGCGGGTGGAGTTCCGGCGGGTTCAAACTGAAATGCATCAAGACGCTGCCCGCCAATCAGTCGTTCTTCGGCCTCGGCGAATACGGCGGTCCGCTCAACCGGCGCGGCGCGGAGTTCGAATGCTGGAACACCGGCACCTACAACTGGAATGAATTCAACAAGCCCGAATATCTCAACACGCCCTTCTACTACGGCGTGCAGCCGGCGAGCGGCTCGACCAACGCCTTCGCCTACGGCGTCTTCTTCAACAACCCCTGCCGTCCGCTGTTCAAGTTCGGCACGCAGTTCGGCGGCAACGCCTATTCCTTCGAGGCCGGCGATGGGCAGATGGATTATTTCTTCTTCGGCGGCGGCGCGGCGCACACGATGGCTGCCGTGGCCGACCGTTTCTCCGAACTCACGGGCCGCCCCGCCACGCTGCCCAAGTGGGCGTTCGGCTATCACCTCTCGCGCTTCAGCTACGACAACCAGAGCTGGGTGCAGTATCTCGCGGACGCGGCGGTGGCGAACTTTGCGGGACTGTTGATCGATTTCGATCATTTCTCGATGCAGGGGGGGCAGCGGTCCGAGGCGGCGGGGTGGATTGTCGGGCTGGAGGCGAGGGCGGGAAGCGGCAAGGGGCAAGCGGTAAGTGCTGAGGGCGACCCTCACCCCTGCCCTCTCCCCTCCCAGGGAGAGGGGGCAGCACCTATCAGGGCAGCATCTATCTCGGCCCGGTTTCCTGGCCGGACTTTTCCAGCACGCCCGCGCGGACGTGGTGGAAAGGAAAAATCTCCAACTGGCTCAGCGCCGTTCCGTTCGCCGGCATCTGGAACGACATTGACGAACCGGAAGGCGATTCCATCCCGTCCAACGGCCTGCTCTGGCTCGACGGCCGCTACGGCACCTCCACCACCGACTCGCGCCGGCAGTGGTGCAACGAGCACAATTATTTCGGCCTGCGCTGCGCCTCCACCAGCTACGAGGGGTTGCTCGAAAAAAACCCGAACAAGCGCCCGTTCGTGTTAAGCCGCTCCGGCAACTGCGGCATCCAGCGCTACGCCGTCAGTTGGAGCGGCGACACCGCCGCGAACTGGACCTACGCGCGCACCTGCATCCGCTTCGGCACGAGCGCGATGATTTCCGGCGTCGCGTGGTTCGGCCACGACATCGGCGGCTTCACCGGCACGGTTGATCCCGAACTCCTCACCCGCTGCCACGAGTGGGGCGCGCTGCTGCCGTTCTTCCGCAGCCATTCGCGCAAGGGCGACGACTTCCACGGCGCCGACCAGGGCCGCGAACCGTGGCGCTACGCCGAGCCATATCAAAGCGCGATGCGCAACAGCATTCAGCTTCGCTACAAACTCATGCCCTACCTCTACACGCTCGCCCACAACGCCACGCAGACCGGCGAGCCGATGAACGTCCCGACCGTCTTCAAATATTTCGCCGACAACAACACCGCCTCGCAGAACGAATACGAATTCATGGTCGGCGACTACCTGCTCTGCGCCCCCGTCTACAGCGGCGGGGCCGGCTCGCGCGACGTCTACCTGCCCTACGCGCCCGGCGTGAACTGGTATCATTGGTGGAGCAACACCCGGTTCGGCGGCGGCACCCGCGCCACCGTCAGCGCGCCGCTCGGGCAAGTCCCGCTCTTCGTGCGCGGCGGTGCGATCATCCCCGAAGGCCCGACCATGCAGCACACGGGAGAATTCACGCCCGGCTATCTCGACCTCAACTGCTGGCCCGACGGCAATTCCACCTTCACGCTCTACGAGGACGAGGGCGAAGGCTGGAACTTCACCAACGGCGTCTATGCCGCGACCACCTTCACCAGCACGCGCACGGCGACGAACTGGGATTTCACCATCGCCGCGCGGCAGGGCAGCTACAATCCCGGCCATACGAATTTCTTCATCTACGTTTACAACCCCGACTCCGTTTCCGCCGTGAAGCTCAACGGCTCGCCGATTGCGCAAATCGCGAGTCTCGGTGCCGCTCCCACCGGCTGGCTCATGACCGGCGACGGCAAGCTCGCCATCAAGCTCGTTGACGCCGGCGCGTCGCAGAGCGTGCAAGTGGACTGGGGCACGAACAACGTCATCGTCAGCAGCAACACCTTTTCCGCGATGACCGTCGCCGGCACGTTCCTCACGCCGCAATGGAACGCCGCCGCGAGCAACATGACCGCCGTCGCCGACCACGTCTGGCGGTTCGACACCACGCTCGCCGCCGCCACCAACTTCCAGTTCAAGTTCGTCGCCAACGGCAACTGGTCCACCAACTGGGGCGAGAACAACGGTTCGCAAACGCAATTCACCGTGCCGCTTTCCGGCACCGGCAAGCCGAACAGCGCGACGAACATCGCCGTCACCGGCACGTTCAACGGCCGCTACCGTTTCACCTTCAACGACCAGACGCTCGCCTACACCCTCACGCCGCTGCTCGCCAGCCCTTACGCCACGATGACGACCGCCGGCACGTTTCAGAATCCGCAGTGGAGTCCATCGCTCACCAACATGACGCTCATCGCCAACAACACCTGGCAATACGACGCCGTTTTCGACAACACGACCAACGCGCAGTTCAAGTTTGCCGCGAACGGCACCTGGACGGCGAACTGGGGCGACAGTAGCCAGGCGCAATTTCTCCCGCCGCTCTCCGGCACCGGGCAGAGCTTCGGCGGAAACATCCAGGTCAGCAACACGCTCAACGGCGTCTGCCGCTTCACCTTCAACGACCAGACGCTCGCCTACAGCCTGCGCGCGCTGCCGCCCACCCGCGCCGGCCTGTCCCCCGGCACGAACGGCGCGATGCACATCGCCTTCACCAACGCCGAGGGCATGAGATTCACCGTGCTGGCCGCGACCAATCTCACCGTGCCGCTGAGCAACTGGATCGTGCTGGCGAGCGTCCCGGAGATCGCGCCCGGCCAGTTTGAGTTCCGCGACGCCGCCGCGACCAACTTCCCCCGCCGCTACTACCGCCTGCGCACGCCGTAACGGATCGGTTTGCAATTCTGCGGCGCGCGGCTGTCCCAGCCGCAGCGGATGGCAGCGGCCAACCTTTGGAATCGCCTTGCCGTCCCGTTCGGGTTTCGGATGCTGCGGGTGAGGACACCCGCGCTCCGGTCAAACTGAGCCACTGCCGACGGCGTTCGCGTATTGTATTGGCCGGTGATTGAAATCAGCATCGGGCCGCATGAATGTGCGGTGGTTGACTGATAAGATTTCAGCTTTACTTTTCTCACCTATGACCCCGGCTAAAAATGCGTGGCTGTTTATTGCCTCCGCTGTTTTGATGCTGTCCGGCGGCTTCGCGCGGGCGCAAACCAACGCCTCCGACGACGCTGCCGGCTACTACAAATCCGCCAACTGGACCAACGGCGCGAATCAGGGCTTCGGTTTCACTCCGTGGGTGCTGGCGACCAACTCCTACGGCGGCGGCGGCGCGCGCGGCTGGTATCTCAACAACGGCTACGCCATCGCCTCGCCCACCATCGTCAACGGTGTCTCTTATCCGAATTGTTCCTGGGGCATCTACGCCAACGGCACCGCGCCCGCCGGCGGCAACCGGACGGTGGCATATCGCGGCTTCGCCAGCCCGCTGACGACGAACGTGACGTTCAAACTCCAGTGGATGACCGAGGGCATCGGCTTTGCGGCGACGAATCACGGCGGATTTGTTTTGCGCAACGGCAACTCCACCGCCAGTGTCGCGAACTACGAGACCGGCTACCCCTTTGAATTGTTTTATGTCGGCGGCGGCACGGATTCCTTTCAAGTCAAGGATGGCAACGGCACCGCAGCCGTTGGAATTCCATTTGGCGCCGGCTCCGGCAACGCTTCCGGCAACCATCTTTTCGCGACCGGCCTGACCTGCGAGTTTACCTTGCAGCCCGGCGATACCTACCGCCTCATCGTCCGCAGCGCGACCACCGGCGAAGTCCTTGCCTTTCTCGACAACCGCCCGCTGGCCGGCACCGGCGGCTCCACCATTGACAGCGCGGCGCTCTACGCCAACGAGACCGTCGGCAGCGGCACGGGCGGCGGCGACCAGAATTTCAACCGCATGCAAATCGTCTCCACCGCACTCGTTCCTCCGGCCATCGCCAACGTCCGGCCCGCCGACGGCGCGCGCCTCGTCAATCCGCAGCCCAACGTCTATTTCGAGGTGGTCTCGGCGGCGACCAATCTCCTCGCCAGCAACGTCACCCTCGTGCTGAACAGCGCCACCCAAACCCTCGCCTTCAACACCAGCCAAACGACAACGCGGCTGCTGGTCACCAACACCACTTCGCTCGCGACCAACCTGCTCTACCACGGCACCATCACGGTCACGGCCACCAACGGCATCACCGTCACGCACAACTTCGACTTCGACACCTATCAGACGAACTACCTCTGCCGCGACATTGACAATTACGGCGCGGCGGGCAACGGCACCACGATGGACACCACCGCCATCCAGAACGCCATCAACGCCTGCGCCGCCGGCGGTTTCGTCTGGCTGCACAACGGCACGTTCTACTCCGGCACGATTGTTTTGAAAAACAACATGACCCTTTACATTGATCCGACGGCCACGTTGCTCGGCAGCAGTTCGGCGACGGATTATCCCGATAAATTTCCAGCCCTGTCCAACAGTCAGACGAGCAATTGCCGCAAGGCGCTCGTCTACGCCGAAAGCTGCACCAACATCACCGTCACCGGCGGCGGCACGATCAACGGCAACGGCCGCGCGAACTTCCGCTCCGGCGTCGAGGCCACCCGGCCCATCGCCATCTGGACGACGCTGTGCCAGCAGGTCCGCCTGCAAAACTTCGACATCGTGGACGCCGGGATGTGGACGTGCGTCAACATGCAGACCGATTATCTCAACATCAAGAACGTGGACGTTGACGACGACGGCTTGAACGGCAACCGCGACGGTTTCGACGTGGTGGATTGCTGGCACGTCGTGATCGAGGACTGCATCATCAATTCCGGCGATGACTCCATCTGCATCAAGAGCGGCAACAGCGCGCGCGGCGTGAACGACCTCGTCGCCCGCCGTTGCACCATCACCCGCTCGCAATCCAACGCCCTGAAATTCGGCACCGCCAGCAAGGGGCCGTTCACCAACATCCTCTTCCAGGACTGTCTCGTGTTGAACACCGACCACTCCGTCATGGCCGTCGAGTCCGTGGATGGCAGCGCCTGCAACAACATCACCTTCGAGCGGATAACTTTCTCCGCCTGCCAGAACGCCATCTTCATCGTGCTCGGCATCCGCAGCGGCGCGACCGTCGGCAGCGTGGACGGCATCGTCTTCCGCGACATCACCGGCAGCGCGATGGTGGACAACCGGGGCTGCCCCATCACCGGCCTGCTCACGAACGGCATCACCACCCGGCTGAAAAATCTTCTGTTCGACAACGTGAACATCACCTACCCCGGCGGGGCCGGCAGCATCCCCGGCACGCCCGCCGAGTATGCCGGCCAATATCCCGAGAACACCATCTGGGCCAGCATGCCGGCTTACGGCTATTACGTCCGCCACGCCACCAACGTGGTTTTCACGAATTGTTTTACCAGTTCAGGGGTTGGCGATGCCCGCCCGTGGATTGCCAGCAGCGACGTTTCCAATCTCAAGATTTTTGGCCCGACGCTGAACGCGCTGCCCCGCACCGCGCCGCTGGTGTTGCAGTGGGACAACGGCTACACGCTCCAGACCGCCACCAACATCAACGGTGTCTATGCCGACGTGCCCGGCGTCACCGGGCTTTATACCAACCAGCTCCCCAACTCCGGCCAACGCTACTTCCGTTTACGCCAGTAGCGGCCGATTCAAAATTTTCCCGTGATTGAAACCACTTGCCCCGGCCAAGACAATCGCCCGCCAGCGCTTGCGTTGGCTGAAAATCTGGACTTAGGTTTGCCCCTGCCCGTCGCATGGCGGCGACTGAAAAGCCCGCCCGGCGCCGCTGTCACCAGAAATGGGGACAAACCTGCCAATGAATGCCATAGATTTTTTATGGAAACCGGATATTGTTCTCTTGCAGCCACGACAAAAGCCAAAACCAGCTGTTTTACTTTGTAAATTTTCGCTCAAAAACCTTCCATCGCAGTTCGCCTAACACAAATCACAACCAGAAAGTCACCCCTATGATCAACCTCAATTGCGGCAAAGTTTCAAATCCATTCCGGCTGCTTCTCCCGGCGATGGTTACCATCTTCAGCCTTGGGCTTTTTGCGCCCAAGCCGGCACACGCTGACACCATCACCGGCACCGGCTGGAAGGGCACTTCTGGCGCCAACTGGAGCAACACCGGCAACTGGGACTCTGCCGCGCCCAACACCAGCGGCTCCGGCGACCGGAATCTTTTCTTCGGCCAAGGCTACAAGGCCGCCGGCGGCAGCTCCAGCAGTCCCAACAATGACTTGACCGACTGGCACGGATACCGGCTCACCTTTCAAGACAGCAATTCCGGCGGCACCGGCACCGATGGCTCGTCCGCCAACGACACCGCCTTCACCATCACCGGCAACTTCTTCGGGCTTTTCGATTTTGGCGGCGTGCAACCCCGCATTGAAAACGATTCTTTTCTCACCCAGACATTCACCCTGACCAGCGGTCAGACCATCAGCCTCAGCGGCGGGGGCGGCGGTAACAAAGCCGAAGTCAATCCTGTCAATGGCGACCTCATGTTCAGCGCCGGCACCAAGCTTGACCTCGTCGGCATCACGCAATCCAGCTCGGGGAACAGCGGGGCGAACTCCGTGGCCATTAACCAGAACAGCACCGTCGTTTTTGGTGCGGCCAATACCTACACCGGAGACACCTTCATCAATGCCGGCACGCTTAGGTTTAATAGCGGGGCCTCCGTCGCCAGCGCCTTCATCCGCCTCGGTGATACCATTGCCAGTTCGCCTGCCGCCAATTTGCTTCTTGGCTCCGGCGCCAGCATTTCAACTCCGATCAACGTGCGCAACGGCACCACCCCCGGCACCAGAACCATCGCCAACACCGGCAGCGGCACTGGTGAAACCCTCTCCGGCAGCATTTATCTCGATGCGGCTTTGACGATTAATTCCCCTACGGCGGGCGATACTCTGACCATC
>JAPLTZ010000366.1:12098-16706 GCA_026397895.1 Verrucomicrobiota bacterium
CTCTGACCATCTCCGGCACTGAATTTGACCTCAAGGCGCAAACCTTGACCATTGGCACCTGTGCGGGCGGCATCAGCATCAGCAGCGTCATCAAAAATACCACCGGCACGGGCAGCATTCTCAAAAACAACAATACCGGCGCACTCACCCTGTCTGGGGCGAACACCTACAGCGGCACCACCACGATCCAAAGAGGCACTTTGAATGTCAGTTCCATCAACAGCGTCACCACGCCAACTCCCGCCGCCAACAGCAGTTTGGGCGTCCCCTCCAGCTCCGCCAACGGCACCATCACTTTAGGAACGGGTGCACAGGCCGCTGTTCTTAATTACACCGGCACCGGTGAAACCTCCGACCGCATCATTGCCAGCGCCAACTCCACAGGCACCAGCCGGGTTGATGCCAGCGGCACCGGCTTGTTGAAACTTACCAGTCCTTTGAGTGTAACAGCAGCTGGCAACAGATTCTTTGGATTTGGCGGCACCGGCACCGGTGAATTCGCCGGCACCATCGGCAATCCGGCCACTTCCGGCACTACAGCCATTACAAAAACTGCCGCCGGCACTTGGACCGTCTCCGGCAACAATACATTCTCCGGCGGCGTCACGCTCGACGGCGGTCTGTTGAACGTCTCCCACGTCAACGGTTTGAGCAGCGTCTCCAACCTCATGACCATGACTGGCAATCTTTCCTTGGATAACTTGACGGGTGGCGCGCTCTCGCTGACTCACGCTTTGGCCTGTAGCGGTGGCAGTCTTACCTATGTCGGCAGCGCCAACGACCTGTCTCTGAGCGGTGCAGTCAGTATCAGCGGCGCGGCGTCCCGCACATTTACCATCAGCGGAAACAAACTGACCCTGAGCGGCGTGGTCACAGATGGCCAAGGCGGCGGCACCGGCGGCGGCACCAACCTGACCAAGGCTGGCAACGGCACCTTGGTTCTTTCCAACACCGGCAACAACTACGGCGGCAAGACGACCGTCTCCGCCGGCACGTTGAGCATCACCAAGCTCAACAACGCCAGTTCCGCCTCCAGCGTCGGCACCAACGGCACCATCGCCCTGGGGGCCACCACGGTCGGTGGCACTTTGCTCTACACCGGCTCCGGCGATACCAGCGACCGGGTAATCGACCTCGCCAGCACCACCGGTGGCGACACCATCCAGGCCGACGGCACCGGCACGCTCACCCTGAACAGCGCGCTCACCGCCACCGGTGCGGGCGCCAAGACTTTGACCCTCCAAGGTTCCAACGTCGGCGCCAACACTCTCGGCGGCGCAGTCGTGAATTCCAGCAGCGCCACCTCCCTCGCCAAGTCCGGCACGGGCAAATGGGTGCTTTCCGGCGTCAGCACCTACACCGGCACTACCACCGTGAATGACGGCACGCTGCAATTGTCCGGCGGCACGGATCGCCTGCCCACCGGCACGGCCTTGAGCATCGGCAATTCCGCGACAGCCATCTTTGATTTGAACGGCAACAACCAGACCGTCGGTTCGCTCGCCGGCGTCGGCCCGAGCGGCAGTGTTACCCTCGGCTCCGGCACCCTGACCGTTGGCGGCACCACCACCACCAGCTACGCTGGCACTCTTAGCGGCACCGGCGGCATCCTCGTCAAGCAGGGCAGCGGCACGCTCACCCTGACCAACGACAACACTCACACGGGCGGCACGACGCTCACCGCCGGCACTTTGAACGTCAATACCCCCACCGCCATCGGCACCGGCCCCCTGATCATCAACGGCGGCTCCTATGGCAACACCAGCACCTTGAGCATCTCGAACAACAACAACAACCCCGTGACAATCAATGGCGACTTTACGATGCCCAGCGCCTACAATGTGATTCTGGGGAAAGGAAACATCACGCTCGGCACCGCCGCCGGCACCAGTCGCACTATCACGACCACTGGCGTAGGCACTTTGCAACTCGATGGCGTCATCGCCAACGGCACTACGGCCAATCAACTGATTATCAACGTCAACAACACCAGCGGTCAGTTCAACTTGTATGGCACCAACACCTTTACCGGCGGGTTGGTTCTCCAAAAAGGTTTTCTCGCTCTTGGTAAGACTGCCACCACGGCGGGTGGCCAGATTTATTCCGCCGGCACCGGAGCAATCACGCTGGGCGATCCGGCGGGCGGCGATGCCGTCATCGGGGTGGGCAGTTACACTCTCACCAATGCCATTAATCTCGCTTCGGGAGCGGTAGGCAACCTCTCCTTTGGGGCATCTGGCGCGACCCGGACGCCAATATTCACCGGCCCGGTCGCATTGAATGGCAACAATCTCACCATTGACACCAGAGCTTCCAGCGGCAACGTGAGGTCAAGCGGCAGCATCACCGGCATCGGCAATCTGACTCTGAACAACGCCAAATCCAGCGCTGACAGCCAGCTTTATGTGACCAACATCAACAACACCGGCTCCATCACGGTGTCTAGCGGCACAAATGTCAATACCTCCTACATTGACACCGTCGGAGCGAACGTCTCCGGCCTGACTTTGAATGCCGGTGGCGGTGGCGGCACTCCCAACAACAATGTGTTCCTCTCCGGCATCAATGCTTATGGCGGCACCACCACGCTCGGCAGCCGTAGCACGCTCAATGTTTCCAGCGCCGCCAATCTTGGCAATACCACCAACATCGTCATCAACCAGAACGCCACCTTGGTCATGACCAACAATTCCACTGCGGCCCTCGCCAGCGCGATTGATTTTGAAGCCGGCAGCCCGCTCATCACCGTTTCAGGCACCGGCACGCTGACGGTGAACGGGCAGGTGTATGGCACCAGCACGACCCCCGGCAAGGACGGCGGCGGCACACTGACGTTGAACGCCAGCAACTACTTCAGTTCCACGGCACTCTTCCTCATGAGCGGCGGTGGCATCAGCCTGGGCCATCCCGCCGCGCTCAACAATGCGATCTTGAAATACAACGGCGGCAACAAACTCGATAACACCACCGGCGGCCCACTCACACCCGTGGGCATGCGCGGCCTGGACATGACCGCCGGCTTCACCTTCGTCGGCAGTGACAATCTGGATTTGAGCGGCATGCTCGTCGGCTTTGTGCAGACCGCCAACAGCGCCCGCACTCTCACTGTCAGCGCCAAAACGCTCACTATTGCCGGCATCAACAGCACGACCACCAACGCCAACGGCACGGCCCGGGTGGACGGCTCGCTGATCAAATCCGGCGCGGGCACACTCGCCATCGCCAGCGGCGGCGGTTACACCCTCGGCACAACTGTTAGTGCCGGCAGCCTGCTCGTGAACAACCCCACAGGCAGCGGCACGGGAACTGGGGCAGTCACGGTGAACGGCGGCACTCTAGGCGGTTCCGGCACGATCGCCGGGGCGGTCACGGTGAACACCAGCGGCAACATCCAGGCCGGTCTCGGCGGCACGAACACCTCGGCATTGACCTTGGGCAGCACCCTGATGCTGACCGCCGGCAGCACGAACCTCGTCGTCATCAACCGCACCAACTCGCCTAATTCCGGCAAGCTAATTGTCGCCTCGACCTTCACCCTCGGCGGCACGCTCGCCGTGACAAACGTCGGCCCGGCTCCGCAGGCAGGCGACACCTTCACGCTCTACACCGTCGGGNNNCGCTCTACACCGTCGGGGTCACGCCCACCGGCAACTTTGCCGCCACCAACCTCCCGGCGCTCGACGCCAGCCTCAACTGGTGGCAGATCGTCACCAATACGTCCGACATCGCCTTGCTCGTGAACACCAAGCCGACCGTCAGCGACATCAGCATGGGCGCGCAAACCGGCGTCCTGCAAACCCTGCCCCGCCTCGGCGCGGACAAACACGCGCCCTACGACGCCGACAGCAACCCCATGACTATCTCGGTCGTGACGCAAGGCACCAATAACGGCGTGGTCGTCATCAGCGGCAACAACGTCACCTACTCCAACAACGTCGCCGGCTTGGACAGCTTCACCTACACCGTCAGCGACAACCACGGCGGTTCCGCCACCGGCACCGTCCTGGTTAACGTCACCGACGTGGTGAACCAGCAGGCCACCATCAGCTACACCGGCGGCACCGTCAGCCTGACCTTCTGGGGCGTGCCGGGCACCAGCTACACCATCCAGCGGGCGACAGACGTGAACGGGCCGTGGACGGATTTGACTCCCGACGTCACCGCCAGCAGCACCCAGCCCTATGGCCAGATTCCGCTGTCCGACACGCCGCCGGCCAACGGGTCGTATTTCTACCGCCTCAAACCCTGATTCCGACCGGCGAACCAACAACTACGCAATTCTATGAAAAAACTGATTATCGCAACCGGATTGGCGCTGGCCGTGACCACGCAGGCGACGGTGGTGAACTGGTATTCCAGCACCCTCGGCAGCACCCTCGCCGACAACAGCGCCGCCGGCGCGACCTTCAACACCTCGGGCGGCACCTGGAGCGGGGCTTGGGGCGGCGGGGCGATCAACGGTGTGGACGTCGTGCTGAACATCAGCGGCGGCTACAACGGCGACCTTTACGGCTACCTCGTCTACAACGACGGGGTCACCACCCAGACGGCCATCCTGCTCAACCGCGTGACCGGCGCGGCGGCGCCCGTGATGGGCCTCGGCGGCGG
>JAPLTZ010000366.1:16752-26264 GCA_026397895.1 Verrucomicrobiota bacterium
GTCAGCCTGCAATCCGCCGGCGTGACGCTGTCCGACGGCGGCGGCGGCGGCAGCATCCAGACCGTGGCGGCGGCGGCGGGCAGCAGCTACACGACCGGGGCCGGCAACCTGAACAGCACGTTCACCACCATGAACACCGGCGGGACATGGACGTTGTTTTTGGCGGACATGGCGACGGGCGACCAGAGCACGCTGGTGAGCTGGGGCTTGAACGTGAGCGTCGTGCCGGAGCCCGCGACGTGGGCGCTGGCGGTTTTCGCCATTGGTTTTATGGTCATGGGCCTGACGCGGCATCTGCGCCGCGACAAAGTGGGGACTGCTGCCCATTGACCAACGTTTCCCCCACAGGCCAGCCGGCAACCCCGACTGGCCTTTTTGTTTTCGCCGGGCCGCTTCCAACCGGATAAGTTTCCAACCGCATGAATATGCGTGCTTAAATCGCGCCTGCCGGCTGGCAATCAGATTGGGGCCAACCTAAAATTCCGGCATGAATTTGAAGCGCTTTATTTCTGGATGCTGTTTGCTCGCCGCCAGCCTGCTGCTTTCCCCGTTTGCCGGACACGCCGAACCGGATTTCTCCAAAGTCCCCGCCCGCCCCGCCCCCGCGTGGCTGCGCGACGGCGTCGTTTATGAAATCTTCACCCGCAACTTCTCCGCCAGCGGCAAGTTCACCGCCGTCACCGCCCGCCTCGACGAATTGAAAGACCTCGGCGTGGACATCCTCTGGCTCATGCCCATCCATCCCATCGGCGAAGCCGCCCGCAAAGGCCCCGTCGGCAGCCCCTACGCCATCAAGGATTATTACGCGATTGATCCCGCGCACGGCACGCCGGAGGAATTCAAGCAGCTCATCACCGCCGCCCACCAGAGCGGCATGAAGGTCATCATGGACGTCGTCGCCAACCACACCGCGTGGGACAGCGTGATGATGGCACACCCCGGCACTGGCTCACCGACTTCGGCGTGGACGGCTTCCGCTGCGACGTCGCCTACATGGTGCCCACCAGTTTCTGGGAGGAAGCCCGCGCCGCGCTCACCCAAACCAAGCCCGACCTCATGATGCTCGCCGAAGCCAGCAAGCCCGAACTCCTCACCAAGGCGTTCGACATTGATTACGCGTGGCCCTTCCACGGCACGCTCAACGAAGTCCTGTTGAACGGCAAACCCGCCACCGAATTCCGCCGCTCCTGGGAAGACAGCCTCCGCCAGTTCCCGCAAGGCGCGCTCCACCTCCGCATCTCCGACAACCACGACGAAGCCCGCGCCGTGGCCCGCTTCGGCGTCCGCGGCGCGCTCGCCGCCGAAGTCATGATGCTCACGCTCGACGGCGTCCCGCTGCTCTACAACGGCATGGAAGTCGGCGACGCCACCGAATCCGGCGACCCCGCGCTCTTCGAGAAGATGCCCGTGTTCTGGTCGCCCAAGGACCGCCCGCCGCTGCGCGCCATCTACCGCGACCTCATCAAACTCCGCAAAGCCCACCCTGCCCTGCGCTCCGGCGAAGTCGTCTGGGTGAAAAATTCCGACGAGAAAAACGTCGTCAGCTTCGAGCGTCGTGACGGCACGGAGGAATTCCTCATCGTCATTAACTTCTCCAACCGCCCCTGCGAAGTCCGCGTGGACGGCCGCGACTCCCGCACCTTCACGCACGTGCCGCTCACCGGCACGCGCGCCGATGGCCAGTTGCCGAATATCCAGCTCAACGGCTTCGAGTGGCGCATCTACCGCCGCGACGCCGCGAAGTGAAGCCTGTTCCCGCCGGACTTGAAATTGACAACGCCCCCGCCCCGCTGCGACACTCCCGGCCATGGCCAAACCAGCTCTAGGTCGCGGACTCGGCGCGTTGCTCGGCGGGAATGCTCCCGTCGTCCGCCCGCCTACGCCGCCCGCAAACCCCGTCGCCCCGGCGTCCGCCGCCCCCGCGCCCGTCGTCGCGGACAACCGCGAGCGCGTGCAGCAGATTCCGCTCGCGCGCATCCGCCCGTGCGCCTTCCAGCCACGCAAGGATTTTTCCGCCGAGAGCCTCCGCGAACTCGCCGATTCCATCCGCGAACAAGGCATCATCCAGCCGCTCATCGTCCGGCAACAGGACGACCACTTTGAACTCATCGCCGGCGAACGCCGCTGGCGCGCCTCGCAACTCCTGCAACTCGCGGAAGTTCCCGTCATCGTCCGCACCGCCGACGACCGCGCCGTGCTGGAACTCGCGCTCATCGAAAACCTCCAGCGCGAGAACCTCAACCCCATCGAAGAAGCCGCCGGCTACTCCGAGCTGGTCGAGAAATTCTCGCTCAAGCAGGAGGAAGTCGCGCAGAAAGTCGGCAAGAGCCGCACCGTGGTGGCCAACGCGCTGCGCCTGCTCAAGCTCCCCGCGTCCGTGCAGACCGCCGTCCGCGACGGCCGCCTGTCCGTCGGCCACGCCAAAGTCATCCTCGGCCTCGCCACGGAAAAATTGCAGAAGACCGCCGCCGACCGCGTGCTCAAGGAGGGCCTGAACGTCCGCCAGACGGAGCAGCTCGTCGCCAAGCTCGCCAACCGCGCCGCCGGCATCGTCACTTCGCCCGCGAAAATCACACCGCTCGCCACCGACACGCACGTCGCCGATCTGGAAAACAAGTTGCGCGAGCGCCTCGGCACGAAAGTGCAGATGCGTTACGCGGCGGGCAAAGGTTCGGTGGAAATCTCGTTCTACTCGGACGCGGAACTGGAAAGGATTTTGCAACTGCTGGGGGTGAAGGCGGATTGATTTACCACAAAGACACCAAGCCACAAAGTTTCCTTGGTGACTTTGTGCCTTGGTGGTTACAAGGCGAATCCATGATTTTACCGGTTATCAAATACGGACATCCGATTCTTCGGCAAAAAGGCGCGCGCATCGAGGCCGTCACGCCGGAGATCAGGCGGCTCATCGCCGACATGTTCGAGACGATGAATGCCGCGAACGGCGTCGGCCTCGCCGCCCAGCAGGTCGCCCACGCGCTGCAACTCACCGTCCTCGATGTCAGCGAAGCTTCCGCCGAGCGCCCTTCCACGCTCGAACTCGACGGCAAGCCGGCGGACGTCGTCAAGTTCATGCCGCTGGTGCTCATCAATCCCGAGGTGAAGCCCGTCAACGAACCCGTGAGCGGCGGCGAGGGCTGTCTGAGTTTCCCAGAAATCTACGCCGAGATTTCGCGACCCGAATCCGTGGACGTGAGCGCGCTGAACGCGAAGGGCGAGCGCATCGCCTTCCGCTGCGGCGGCCTGCTCGCCAAGGCCATCCAGCACGAGGTCGATCATCTCAATGGGATTCTGTTCATTGACCGGATGGACAAGAAGACGAAGGCGGAACTCAAGCCGGAGTTGGACGAACTGCAATTCATCACGAAAGCGGAGCTGGCAAAGACGAAGAAGAAGTCTTGAACGGGAGGGACGCCGTGTCGGCGTCCCTAAATTTTGATTTGGGACGGCAACATGCCGTCCCTCCCGTCAATAAACCTTCCGCAGGTTCGAGGGCAGGATGTTCAGTTCGCCGCGATACTTGGCCACGGTGCGGCGCGCAATCAACACGCCTTTGTCGGCCAGCATTTTCACCACTTCCTGATCGGACAGCGGCTTCGCGCCGTCCTCCGCCTTGAACAGTTCCGCCACCATGTCCTTCACGCTCGTGTTGGACATCATGCCGCCGCCGTCGGAGGTCTGGATGCCGGCGGTGAAGAAATACTTCATCTCGAAGATGCCCTGCGGCGTCTGCATGTATTTGCCCGAGACGGCGCGGCTCACGGTGGTCTCGTGCACGCCCACGACTTCGGCGACCTGCTGCATGGTCAGGGGCTTGAGGAACGCGATGCCCTTTTCCATGAACTCGCGCTGCCGCTTCACGATTTCCTTGCCGATGTTCAGGATGGTGTGCTGCCGCTGGTCGAGGCTTTTGATGAGGAATTTTCCGGCGCGGATTTTCTCGCGGATGTAATCGCGGGCCTCGACGAACGCCTTCTTCTCGCGCACCTGGACGATGGCGTGGCTGATGGCCGCCGTCTGCGCCGGGACGAGATCCGGCTGCTCGGCGAGCCTCTTCAATTCCGCGATGGCCAGCGTTTCGTCGTGGCCCTTGATGGCGGCGATGGCCTGTTCGAGCGCGGTGCGGTGGCCGTTTTCCGAATCCGCGAAGGTGGTTTCCAACTGCGCCGTGTCCACCGCGCTGCGCGCCATCAGGTCCTTGTAGACATTGCTGATGCGCAGGTGGGGGATGTGTTCGTTGTTGGTCGTGACGGTGAAATCGTCGCCGTTCTTCACCACGAAAACCTCCGGCAAAACGTATTGCTGGTTGTCGGCGAGGAACGCCCGGCCCGGTCGCGGTTCAAGCCGGCCGATGCGCGCGAGCGCCTCCTGCACGGCGGCCACTTCGAGCTTCAGGCCGCGCGCGATTTCCGGGATGCGCCGCTTGCCAAGCTCCTCCATGAACTCGCTCACGATGCGGTATTCGATGGATTTCTTTTTGCCCGCCCGTTCGAGCTGGATGAGCAGACATTCCTGGATGGTCCGTGCGCCGACGCCGGGGGGATCGAAGGTCTGGACTTCCTTCAGCACGCCCAAAACCTCCTCCACCGTCACGCCCAACGTCACGGCGATCTCTTCGACGCTCGCCTTGAGAAACCCGTGGTCGTCAATGTTCCCAATGATGGCCTCGGCGATCTTCATTTCGTCCTCGCCGATGTCCGAGGTGCGCGCCTGCTCCAGCAACGCCTCCTGCAACGAGGCGCTCACCGTGATGGAATCGAACATGTGCTGCCGCCGCTCCTCGTCCTCGGCGGACGAGCGGAGCGGGACGTTGGTCTGCGCAAAATGATCGCGCCATTCCTGATCCATCTGCGCGAGCTTTTCGAACTCCGCCTGAAAATCATCCACCGGCGCGTCCGTCGGCTTCTCCGTCGCAGGATCAAAATTCGTGTCCGCCGGCGGCTCGGCGGGGTCGAGATGGTCGGCGGACTTTTCGCCATCCTCGGTCTTTTCCTGCTGTTCGAGGTCGTTGGCGGAGATTTCCTCGAGCACGGGGTTTTGCTGCAACTCGGCCTCGACCATCGCCTTGAGTTCGAGCGTGGGGGCTTGCAGCAACGCGAGCGATTGCTGCATTTGCGGCGCGAGCACCTGCGACAGGCGCTGGCTCAAATGTAACCCCAAAGACATGGCACGATGCTAGCTTTGGGCGACGCCGATACAAGCTGGAACTTGCCGCCGCGCCGCGCCTGCGGCTCAGGGCCGGACTTCCACGCGGAAAAGATTCGGCGTGTTGTTCGTCGGCGGCGGCAAAAGCAACAGCGTGTTCGGGGTGTCGGCCTGAATCCAATCCGAGCAGGGCGACCACGTTGTTCCGTTCGTGCTGCCGTGGACGCGATAACCGCGATCCAGGACGGAACTCCAGAGCAGTTGCACCTGACGGTTCGTTTGCAGGCTGGCGGTGAGCCGGAAGGCGGACGCCGGATTGGCAGGGTCGGTGCCGGCCACGAACTCACGGTAATCGCTCACGCCATCGCCGTCGGTGTCGGTGAACGTCGTCCGGTTCGTGACGGGACTGCCAAAGAAATGCTGCTCCCACGCGGCGGGCAGGCCGTTGGAATTCGTGTCGGCGAAATAATAATTGCCGGTGAAGGTCAGCAGTCCGGCGGGCGCAAGCGCGTTGGTTTGCGGCGGCGGCGTCTGGTAATACGGCACGGCGGCGAAAGTCATCACATATTGTCCGACCGGCGCGTTCGAGATCACGGCGGAGACGCCCCGGCCATTGTAGCTGGCGAGGCCGCTCAAAGTGTAGCGGCTTTGCCAGAGGTTGTTGGTGACCAGAATGGTGCCGGTCTGCCGGTTGGACGCGGTGACGGAGACGTCATCCACCAGCCAGCCGGCGGGCGGAGCGCTGCCGCCGAGCGTGAACTCCGCGTAGTGCCACACCAGCATCACCGTTTTTCCGGCGTAGGGAGTCAGGTCAATGCTTTCCGGCGACCAGCCGGCGGTGCTGTCGTTGGTGTAGGTGTTGATGGTGACCGCCTGGGCCACTGTAAAATTGGTGGCGATCATCACCTCGCCCAGTTCGATTAAATCCGGCGAAGTGAAATCGTAGCTGTGCCAGAAGCCGAGCGTGGCGCTCGCCGCCAGCGTGAGGTCAATCGGCGGGGTGAACAGATAGCTGTCCGTGTAATCAATCGCCTGCGCCCTGAGGTTGCTGCCCCACGCGCTGGGAGCGGAATGGGCGGCGGTCTCGCGACCATTTTCCGGCACGCCGAGTTCCCAATTCACCTGGCTGCTGTCGCCGGCGACGACCGTCCAGTTGGTCGCGCCAGTGTCCAAATGATCCGTCCAAGGCGTGGTGGTCGCGAGGAGGGTGTGAAAGAGATGAAAATTCCCGGCGTTGTCATCCACCGTCGTGTTGCCGGCGTTATCGCGGCTGACGACCTGGTAATAATAATTCCGGTTCGGCACCAACCCGCTCAACATGACAGTGCGGTTCGTCGCCAACGCCGCCGCGTAGGCGGTGCGGCCCAGCAGTTGCGACTCGCCGAACTGCACCAGCGCGTCCGCCGGCTTGGATGTGGTCCAACTGACGGCGGCCTCGAAATATTTCGGCACGGCGACGACGTTGCCGATGATGGCCGGCTGCAAGTCCACCACCGCCGTGGCCGTGACGTTGCTGCCCGCCGAAGCGTCGAAATACCGCGCCGTGATGACATCGCCGTCCGCGACCAGCAATTGGTTCGTCGCCGGCGCGTTTGTCACCAGCGTGATGTAGCCACGGAACAACCCGCGATGCGGCGTTTCGTTGACCGTGATGACCACCGGATTCGTGGCGGAAGTGGAAGTGAACGAGACTTGCGCCGCCCCCACGCTGGTGAGGTCGGTATCGCCCACCTCCACGGTCACGAGGCTGGGCACGGTGTAGGCGCTCGAATCCAGCGCGATTTCGCCCCGGCCATTCACGCCCGGCACGAGGAAGTTGAGGATGTTGCGCAGCAGATTGGTCTCGTTGTTCGGCCCGCTCCCGCCGGCCAGCAACGTGTCAATCGGGAACGAAAGGAAAACCACCCGCCCCGCCACGTCCACGCCCGGCTTGGGATAACTCATGCCGCAGGTGCGGCCCGAGGCGGATTCAAACACAATCGCCGTCGCGTTCGTCGTGGGCGTGAACGTGTCGGAAAAATCCGGCCCGTAAGTCGGGAAACCCTCGCCCAGGTCGAAGAACGGATAATTCGCGTAATCCAAAGGCGCATCCAGACCGTCGGTGACGGCGCTGCCAATCAATCCGCGGATCGCCGGCACGCCGAAATCTTCGTCGCAATTCGCGCACGAAAAACTGAACGGATCGGTGTTCACCAAAAATTTTCCGACCTGCAGGACGTTCCGCCGGAACGGCACGTCGCCCATCCGGCTCAGGATTTCCATCGAGGACAGCAGGAACGAACCGCCGCCGTTGACGTAGCTCTGGATCATCGCCTGCTGCGCCGCGTTGAGCGTGTTGTTCGTGCCGGTGTAATTGATTGCATCGTCGGTCACGCGCCAGATCACGGCTTGGAACGGCCGCAAATCCGCCAACTGCGGCCCCCGGCCCCGACCGGTGACCTTCCAGAAAGCGAAGCTGTAGCCGCTCGCCGCCAGCGCGTTCGTGTAAACCCCGTCATCAATCTGCGCCGAGCCTTCCCCCACCTCGTAGGCGTCCACCAGCAAGACCGTCGGCGTCGGCACCGCCACGAAGGAATAATACGCCCCGCCGTTCGTGGCCGTGGCGGTGTTGCCCGCCTCGTCCGTGGAACTCACCAGAAAATGATATGTTTGGCCCGGCGCGAGATTGTATAACCGGATCGTGTGCGTCGCGCTCAACTCCGCATTGGTTGTCGCGAGGCTGAACGTAAAATTGGTGCTGTAGCGCACGACGGAATCCGCCGGCTCGTCCGTCTGCCAGGTGATGGTCATCAGGCCGAGGTCCACCGCCGCCGCGAGATTGCTGATGACCGGCGGCAGCAACCGCGCCGTCGCCGCCGTCGTGCGCGTGACGCCATGCGCGTCCACGTAGCGCGCCTCGATGGCATTACCGTTGTTGATGACCAGCTTGCCGACCGCCGGCGAGCCGCCGACGACTGTCGCGACGCTGCCAGTGAACATTCCCGAAACTCCTGCCACGGCGGACAGCGTCACAGTCCAGCCGTTCGGCTCGGTGAGATTCTCCACAAACACGTTGACCGTCGCGTCCCCTGCCCGGCCTGAATCAAACACTGTCACCTGCATCAGCCCTGGCGCGGTGTAAAACGCCCGGTCCAACAACACCACGCCGATGCCCGTGCGCGACAGGTCGCCGGAGATGGCCAGCGCGAAATCCTGATCCACCGCCGCCGTGTCCACGCGCGAGTCCTGCACCACGCGGCGCGCCCGCAGGCGCACGATGTAATCGGGCTGCGCCAGATGCACCGCCTCCACGTTGTTCAGGTTGTCCGCCGCCGGCGCTTCCGTGACGGGCATGGATTCGCCGCCCACGAACTGGTTGCCGCGATACACCGTCCCGTCCGGGCTGACGACCTCCAAATCCAGATCGTTCACCAGCGCCGGAATCGCGCCGGGGAAACCCGCCACATCCGTGTAGGTCAGCGTGATTTTCAGCGGCTGATTCGCGGTCTGGACAAAAACGTGATGCTCGTAAACCTGCCCGTTCGTCAACGGCGTGGTCTGGTCGATGAATTCACAAATCCGTTCCGCCGTCAGCGTGTTGGTCACGATGATGTTCGGCAGGCTGATGCGTCCCCAGCCCTCGTCGTTGTTGGGAATCGGGCCGGGCCCGCCGTTCGCCTGATCCAGTTCCTCCGCCGAGTTGATCAGCGCCGCCTTCACCAGCGCCGGCGACGGCACCGCGTTCGTGTGGACACTTTTGTAATACTGCACGAACACCGCCGCCGCGCCCGCCGCGTGCGCCCCGGCCTGGCTCGTGCCGCCCATGTAGATGTAGTTGCCCGAAATCGGCAGCCACGCGAATTCATCCGAGGCCGCCGCCGACAGCAACGACGCGATGAACGTGCCGGGCGCAACGACATCCGGCTTGATGCGCCCGTCCTCGCACGGCCCGCGGCTCGAAAAATCCGCCATCGTGTCCGCGCCGTCGTTGTAGATGCCGAAGTCAATCAGCCCGCCGTTCTCCGAAGCGCCGGTGGCAAGCACGTTCTTCGCGCCGGCGGGGCTGTCCATTGTCTGCGAAGCGGGCCCGGCGTTGCCGGCGGAAAATTCCAAAATGTAAGGCTCGGCCTCCTGCGTGGTGAGGTCGCCATCCCGCACCAGTTCATCGAACGCCGCGCAATCCAAATCATAGGCGCCCTGCACGTCGTTGCCCCAACTGTTCGCGCCGATTTGCGCGCCGGCGCGGATGGCGTCGCGCGTGATGACATCGTCGCTCGGGAACGGTTCCACTGACGCGCCGGCCCCGTCGAAAATCCGCTGTGCAATCAGACTCGCGCCCGCCGCCACCCCCAAGCCGTAAAGCGCACCGCTCTCATCCGCCTCCCCCA
>JAPLTZ010000341.1 GCA_026397895.1 Verrucomicrobiota bacterium
GTTGTGGTCGTAACCCGGGCCGTATTGCAGGACGGTGTCGGGGTCGTTGATGCGCGCGCCGATGGCGGCGGGCTGGCGGAAGTCGAACGGCGTGCCGGTCACGTCGGCGAATGCGCCCGTCGGGATCAAGCCCTTGTCCACGGGAGTGGTCTTGTCGGCATTGATCTGGACAACATGGCCGAGGATGTCGCCGTTGCCCTGCCCGCGCAGGTTGAAGTAGGAATGGTGCGTGAGGTTCACGACGGTGGGCTTGTCGGTCTTGGCGGTAAACTCGACTTTCAATTCGTTGTCGTCGGTGAGGGTGTATTCGGCTTTGACTTTCAGGTTGCCGGGAAAGCCTTCCTCTCCGTCCGGGCTCAAGTAGGTGAGCTCCAGTTCCGGCCCGTGGTCTTCCACTTCCGCCTCGGCCACCTGCCACACGACTTTGTCGAAGCCTTTCTTGCCGCCGTGCAATGAATTGCCGTGGTTGTTGCCGGCCAGCTTGTAGGTTTTGCCTTCCAAGACAAACTTCGCGCCGCCGATGCGGTTGCCGTAGCGCCCGACGAGCGCGCCGAAGTAGGGCGTCTCCTTGATGTAGCCGGCAAGGTCGTCGTAGCCGAGGACGATGTCTTCCAGCTTGCCGTTGCGGTCGGGCACTTTGAGCGACTGCACGATGCCGCCGTAGGTCATGATGCGTGCTTCGGCGCCTTTGGCATTTCGCAGCGTGTAGATTTCCACCGGCGTGCCGGCCGGCGTCTTGCCGAAGTCGGCCTTGCTGATCGAGCCGGTGGATTTGGTGACGGAGGTGCAGCCTGTCAGACAGGCGGCAATCAATCCGGTCGTTGCTATACTGATGAGTTGGTTTTGTTTCATGGTTGTTGGGGTTGGTTATCGCTGTCCGTAAGTCGCCTTCGGCCCGTGTTTGCGGAGATAATGCTTGTCCAGCAGGACAGATTGCATCGGTTTGATTTTTGGATTGATGCGCAACGTCTCGCTATTCAGCTTGGCGATGAATTCCAGCACGCCCGCGTTGTGGACAGCGGCGGCCACGTCCCTGCCCCAAGTGAACGGCCCGTGGCTCGCCACCAGCACCGCCGGATGCTGCGTCGGGTCGAACTTCAATTTCTTGAACGTCTCCACGATGACTTCGCCGGTATTCGCCTCGTAATCATTTTTGATTTCGGCTGGCTTTAGCAGGCGCGTGCATGGCACGTCACCAAACCAGTAATCCGCCTGCGTCGTGCCGTAGGCCAGCAACGGCCGGCACGCCTGCGCCCACGCTGTCGCATGAAGACTGTGCGTGTGCACCACGCCGCCGATTTTCCGGAACGCGCGACACCAAATGCGTGGCCGTGTCCGAGCTGGGTTTGAATTTGCCTTCGACAACCTTCCCCGTCGCCAGCGAGACGCAGACCATGTGGCCGGGCTTCATGCCGGTGTAGGGCACGCCGCTCGGCTTGATGACCATCACGCCGCTCGCGCGATCCACCGCACTGGCGTTGCCCCACGTTTCGATGACCAGACCTTTGGCGACGAGGTCGAGGTTGGCCTGACAGACTTGGGCTTTGAGTTTTTCGAGCATAATCACTTTTCAGTCTTACCATCGCTCACTAACTGCAGAATCCGCACGTTCGTCTCATGGATATTTTCAACATTCACATAGCGGTTCGTTTGGCCGATAACTTTGTTGATGGTGATGTTATCGAGAAAAACATCTTTCACCGGCTGACCGGCATCGCCCAGAATTTTAAACGGAGTCGCGGTCTCGCCCACCGTCACATTCCTAATGTGGATTCCCCGGATGGGAGTGTGTTTTTTCTCATAGGTCGGCACGAGATCACGCCACTGATAGAGCACGTCGGTATCAATTCCCAGCACGCCAAACTTCGTGCTCTTGGCCGTGATGTTCTCCACATGGATGTTTTCCACAAAGCCGCCGCGCCGCTCGTTGGTCTTGATGAAGACGATGTTTTGCGGCNNNGGCTTGTCCGCATCGGCGTTGATGAATTTGCAGTCGTGGATGTAGATATTGCGGATGCCTCCAGAAAGCTCGCTCCCGATAGCCACGAGCTGATGCCCGCGCAGGATTGTGCAGTTGCGGATGACGACATTCTCCGTGGGCGTCTTCAACCGGCGGCCGTCGAAGTCCATCCCCGACTTGATGGCGATGGCGTCGTCGCCCTGGTCAAATCGGCAGTCCTCCACCAGCAGATTGCGCGTCATCTCCGGGTCAATGCCGTCGTTGTTGTGGCTGTGGGCCACGATGTCCACGCGCCGCACCACCACATCCGTGCAAAGCAGCAGGTGCGTGACCCAGAACGGACTGTTGCGGATCTTCACGTCCTCGATTAGCACGTTGCGGCAGCGGTTGAACTGGACGAATTGCGGGCGCAGATGATTTTCGCCCACGGCCATCTGGCGCTGCGCCACCGGCGTGTTGGTCCGGGCAAACTGATAAAGCCGCTTCAACGCCTCCAGGTGCGCCGGCGGACGGGTCATCCACTGCTTCCAGACATCCAAGTTCGCTTCGAGCGTGCCCGTGCCCGTGAGCGCCACGTTCGTGCAGCCGAAGGCATAGACGAGCGGCGAATAATTGAAACACTCCGTGCCCTCCCAGCTCGATTGCACCGCCGGCAGATAATCCTGCGGGTTGCCGCTGAACAAAAGCACCGCGCCCTCGGCGAGGCGGAGGTTGACGTTGCTTTGGAGATGC
>JAPLTZ010000365.1:0-1704 GCA_026397895.1 Verrucomicrobiota bacterium
CGAACCGCTTCGCCTTGGGATTCTTCTTCGGATCGCTGTCGTAGATGCCGTCCACCTTCGTCGCCTTGAGGATGACGTCCGCGCCCATTTCGTTCGCGCGCAACGCCGCCGCCGTGTCCGTGGAAAAATACGGATTACCCGTGCCGCCGCCGAAAATGACCACGCGCCCCTTCTCCAGATGCCGCACCGCGCGCCGCCGGATGAACACCTCCGCCACCTGCGACATCGCGATGGCCGTCTGCACGCGCGTTTCCACGCCGAGCTTTTCCAGCGCGTCCTGCAACGCCAGCGCGTTGATGATCGTGCCGAGCATCCCCATGTAATCGCCCGTCGCGCGCTCGATGCCCTCCTTGCTGCCCTGCAAGCCGCGAAAAATATTCCCGCCGCCGACGACAATCACCACCTGCACGCCCAGCTCGCGCACCGCGCGGATTTCCTCCGCCATCCGGCGCAACGCCGGCGCGTGGATGCCCGTGCCGTGCTCGTCGCCCAAGCCTTCGCCGCTCAACTTCAAAAGGACTCTGCGATATTTCGGCCGGGTGGGTTTGCGGGAAGATTTCTTTGGCATGGCGGACACTTTGTAACAACCCCGGAAAACGCCGTCAAACCAAAGCCGCCGAAAACCGCCTCACTTTTGCTCCCAATCAAAAACCGTCACCGCGTCCAGGTCGTGCCAGAAGCCCCAGCTTTTGATTTTCGGCATCGTGCGCCCCTCGTATTGCAGCACCCGCCGCTCGCCGTCGCGCTCCACCGTAAAGAGCAGCGGCTTCACGAACGCCCCGATGATGCGGCTCGTCGCCGCCATCTTGAAGATCACCACCGGCCTGCCCGCCTGCACCGACTCCGCCTCCTTCGTGAACCTGAACCCAAACGCCTCCCCCCGCTCCGCCACCAGATACCGGAATTTCACCTCCCGGCCCTGCATCAACTCCTCCCAGTGCAACTGCAAAAACGGCGACACCATGTCATTCACCAGCGTGTTCGGGCGCAACGGCGTTTCGCTGCGCTTCATCTGCGCCGCCGGTTTCCCAAGGTCGCCGTTCTCGAAAAAAATCTTCGAGCCGAACTCCGGCTTGCGCTCCAGCCGCGCCGACGTCCGCGTTTTGATTTGAAATTCCTCCATCTCGAACGCCAGCAGATTCGTCCCCGCGAACTCCGTCCGCTCCCGCGCCGCCAGCTTGCCGTCCGGCAAAAGAAATTCCCGCACCACGCGCAGCCGGTCGCCCTCCGTCACCGCCGTCCGCCGGAACTGGAACAGCACCTTCCGGTTCGTCGAGCCGCTCTCATAGACCGTGCCCGTGAGCAACGCCGGCCCGCCCAACCCGTTCGTCGTCGCCGCCCCGCCGAGGACTGGCATCAGCCCCACGCCGACCGCCGCCAACATCTGAAAAAATTTCATCCGCTCTTCATTCCGCATCCCGACGCCTGTTGCAAGTCAAATAACGCGAATCTCATTGAGTCTGACTCCCGCATTTTCTAGCCTCGCGTCATGACTGGCAAACGTTCCGCAAAATCACCCCTGCTCACCCTGCGCCTCCGCATCCTGTTCGGCAAAAACATCGCCATCGGGCCGGGCAAGATGGAGTTGCTGGCGCGGTTGATAGAAACCGGATCGCTCAACGAAGCCGCCCGGCAGTTGGAAATGTCCTACATGCGCGCGTGGTCACTCGTGAAGACGATGAATGCCTGCTTCCGCGAACCGGT
>JAPLTZ010000365.1:1762-2201 GCA_026397895.1 Verrucomicrobiota bacterium
ACACAGGTGACGGAAACCGGACGCCGCGCGCTCGCGTTGTATCGGGAGATGGAAACCGCCGCCCAAAAATCCAGCGCCGCCACCTGGCGCGACCTGCAAAAACTGCTGCGTCCCTGAGTCCCGCCGTCCAAAATTCCACCTCGTTATATTTGACATGATATAACGCTTTGGCTTTCATGGGGCGCATGAACCGGACGGGATTCACGCTCATCGAACTGCTGGTGGTCATCGCCATCATCGCCATTCTCGCCGGCCTGCTGTTGCCGGCGCTCGCCAAGGCCAAGGCCCAGGCCAAGCAGACGGCCTGCATCAACAATCTCCGGCAGACCGGCTTCGCCTACACGATGTATCGCAGCGACAACAGCGACGTGAACTGCCCGCAGCGGCTCTGCCCCGACACGCCGAACGACCCCTACGGTCTGCTGTCCCCCGTGCCGAG
>JAPLTZ010000047.1 GCA_026397895.1 Verrucomicrobiota bacterium
CGGTGCTGGCGATGTATGCCATGCAGCCGCCGCCGCCCGCCGATGCAGCGGAGGCAACACAGGCGGCGCGGCGCGCGGCGGATTATCTCATCAGCATCAGCTTCACGGAGAAAGACGTGTGGGCGTTTCATCCGCCGCTGTATCACCCCACGATGTTCCGCGACCAGCTCAAGGGCCACATGATCGCGGGCCGTTACATGACCTTCGGCGGCGCGGAGTCGGGGATGTATTACCTCGATGTCTATGCCGCGACAAAGGACGCGAAGTATCTGAACGCCGCCGTCCGCATCGCCGAGACCTACGCCAAGCTGCAATCGCCGGAGGGAAGCTGGCTCATGTTCGTCTCGCCCTACGACGGCAAGCCCATCACCGACAACATCCTCATCCCCGCGCTCGTCATCGAGTTTTTGGACAAGCTCGGCGCGGCGAGCGGCGATCATCGCTTCGATGCCATGCGCGAGAAGGCCATCGCCTGGATCATGCAAAATCCCGTGCGCACCTGGAACTGGCAGGGGCAGTTCGAGGACGTGAAGCCGCTGCCGCCGTATGAAAACCTGACCAAGCACGACGCCGGCGAATTCGCCATCCACCTGCTGCAAACCGCCCCCAACGATCCGGCGAAGCGCGCGCTCGCCCTCGAAATGATCCGCTTCGCCGAAGACCAGTTCGTCATGTGGGCACAACCGCCGGTCGCCAGTCCCAAGGAACAGAATCCCGACGGCGAGGCCGGCGCGAAGTCGAAGACCTGGCAGTTGCCCTGCGTGCTGGAGCAATACCGCTGCTACGCGCCCGTCAACGCCAGTTCCGCCCGGCTGATCATGATGTATCTCGCCGCATATCGCGCCACCGGCGACCGGCTGCATCTGGAAAAAGCCCGCGCCCTCGCCGGGACGATCACGCGCTCGCAGTTGAACCAGAAAGCGCCGGGCCGCTATCAAACCTGGCTCATGCAAAACCCCGGCCCGATGTGGTTCAACTGCGAACTCCTCGCCATCCGCGCCATGCAGGAATTGGAATCCGTGGTAGATTCTGGACAGCCGAACTCGCATGAGCATCGAAAACCAGCTCACCCGCCGCCAGTTCGTCGCGAAGAGCGCCGCTGCGTTCGCTGTCGCGGCTGTGCCGCTGGCGTTGCCGGGATTAGTTCATGCTCAAAACGAAACGCCGGCGAAGAAAATCCGCATCGGCATCGCCGGCGGAAGGTTTGGCGCGATGTTTTTCTGGCACGAGCATCCGGGTTGTGTGGTGGAGGCTGTCAGTGACCTGATACCGGAACGACGCGAAAGCCTGATGAAAGTTTATCAGTGCGCGAGGTCGTATCCGTCGCTGGAGGAGATGGTGAAAGACCCGAACCTCGATGCCATTGGCGTCTTCACCGACGGCCCGAAGCATTTCGAGCACGCCATGCTGGCACTGGCCCACGGCAAGCATGTCATCTCCGCGACGCCTGCCGTCATGGCTGCCACGGCGACGGAAGCACTGGACCAGGCGCACAAGCTGTCCGAAAAGGTCAAGCAGACCGGCCTGACCTACATGATGGCGGAGACTTCGCTCTGGCAGCAGCGCACAATTTCGGCGCGCAAGCTGTATGCCAATGGCGCGTTCGGCCAGATCACCTATTGCGAATCGGATTATCTGCACTCCGGGCTGCGGATTCTGTTCGGCACGGCGGAAAAGCCCACCTGGGCTTACGGCCTGCCACCGATGTTTTATCCAACCCAATGCACGGCGCATCTGGTCGGCATGACGCGCGAGCGGCTCGTCGAGGTGACCTGCACCGGCTGGGGCGACGACGACCCTGTCCTCAAGAAAAACGAATTCGCGAACAATCCGTTCTGGAACGAGACCGCGCTGTTCCGCAGCGACAAAGGCACGCCGTTCCGCGTGCGCGTCTGGTGGGAAGGGCCGGTGGGCAACGGCACGACGGCCAGTTGGTTCGGCACAAAGATGTCCCTCAACGCACAGGGCGACATCTGGACGCTGGCAAATGCGCCCGCGAACACCACCCGCCAGAAACCGCAACCCTCGCGGCTCAAAGACAAGGCGTGGTGGAAGACTGACATGCTGCCCGAGTCGTTGC
>JAPLTZ010000112.1 GCA_026397895.1 Verrucomicrobiota bacterium
CATCCGCGCTGGCCATGATGCCGCCGCCGAGGATGACCAGCTCCGGGTCGTAGGCGTGGATGAGATTCACGGCGAGCGTGGCCCAGACCTGAATGCTGTGATCGCGCAGCGCCACGGCGCAGGCGTCGCCGGCGGCGGCGTGTTTGAAAACGGCGGCGAAATCCAGCACCGGCTCGCGCGCCAACGCGCTCGCGGCGAAATCGGAACGCGTCTTCGCCAGTTCGGCGAGGAATGCGGTGGAGGCCTCGGCTTCGGCGCAGCCGACGTTGCCGCAACTGCACAAGCGCCCACCGTAGCGCACGGTGAGGTGGCCGCCGAGCACACCGGCCTGGCCGTGTTTGCCGCGCAGCACGCGGCCTTCGATGAGGGCGCACACGCCGTGGGGCAAGGTGCAAGTCGTCGCGTCCCAACTTTCCGACAATGCCGCGCTGGTCGCCGGTGAATGGCTGGTGAAGGAGCAATTTCCAAACCTGTGAGCGCGCCGCGAAACCTACCTGCCTTTTTGGACTGTGGTGGCGGAGTGCGCCCGTCCCGGGCGCAGCAACGCGGATATTTCCGACGCTCTTGAAAGCTCCACACCTCGTGTCCTGACGACATTGCAACGCCCGATGACGGGCGCACTCCAAATTTGAAATGAGAAAACCGAACTACGATAAATTCCCGTATGTCGCCGTGCCCGGCGGCGAAAACGCCTGCGTTGCGGGCTGGGACGCGATTGCGACCCGGCTGCAACAGGCCATTGCCAAACAAAACAAAGCCAAGCTCGTCCTCGTCGTCGAGTGCTACACCGGCGTGGACGAAACGCAATTGCTGGCCGAATTGAAGTCGCGCCTCAAGCCCGCGCTCGTCGTGGACGCGCGCGAGTCGCTGCTGTCGCCGGACAAGATTGACGCGCTTGTCGAGCCGTTCCTCGGCGGCAACGATCCGGTCTTCGGATTTCTTTCCGGCCTCAAGCTGCCGGAGTTTTTCGACGCGGAACGGCTCTGGTATTACCGCACGCAAGTTGAGAAAGTCACGGAAGGTTTGGTTCTCGTCGTCGGCTGCGGCGCACGGCTCGTGGCGGATGGCGACATTTTGGTTTATGCCGACCTCGCGCGATGGGAAGCGCAGTTGCGCTATCGCCGGAACGAAATCAGCAATCTCGGCGTGGAGAACCGCACGCTCGCGGCGAACCTGCAATACAAACGCGCGTTCTTCGTGGACTGGCGCGTGTGCGACCGCTGGAAGCGTCCGCTTATCGCGCAGTGGGACTTCGTCCTCGACACCAACAACCCGTGCGAGCCGAAGCTGGCCGACGGCGAGGCCGTGCGGCAAGGTTTGCGCCATGCGGTGACGCGGCCGTTCCGCGTCGTGCCGTTCTTCGATCCCGCGCCGTGGGGCGGGCAGTGGATGAAGGAATTTTGCGACCTCGACCGCAGCGCGAAGAATTACGGCTGGTGCTTCGACGGCGTGCCGGAGGAGAACAGTTTGCTGCTCGGCTTCGGCGCGGCACGCGTCGAGATTCCCTCGATTGATCTGGTGTTCGACCAACCGCGCGCGTTGCTCGGCGAGAAAGTTCACGCGCGGTTCGGCGACGAGTTTCCCATCCGCTTCGACTTCCTCGATACGATGGGCGGCGGCAATTTGTCGTTTCAAGTGCATCCGCTCACCGAATATATCCAGCAGCATTTCGGCATGCATTACACGCAGGACGAAAGCTACTACATGCTCGATGCCGGGCCGGATGCGAGCGTGTATCTCGGCTTGAAGACAGGCGTCGAGCCGACGGCGATGATTCGCGATCTGGAAATCGCGCAGGCTGGCGGCACGCCGTTCCCGGCGGAGAAGCACTCGAATAAAATTCCCGCGAAGAAGCACGATCATTTTCTCATTCCTGCCGGCACGGTGCATTGCAGCGGCGCGGAAAGCATGGTTTTGGAAATCAGCGCCACGCCCTACATTTTCACGTTCAAGTTGTGGGACTGGGCGCGGCTCGGTCTCGATGGCAAGCCTCGCCCCATCTACCTCGAACACGGCGCGGCGAACATTGACTGGTCGCGCACGACGGAATGGACGCAGCGCAATCTCGTCAACTGCTTCGAGCCGGTCGCGAGCGGCGACGGCTGGCGCGAGGAACGCACCGGCCTGCACGAGCGCGAATTCATCGAGACGCGGCGGCATTGGTTCACGAAGACCGTCCCGCACGACACGCGCGGCGGCGTCCACATGCTCAACCTCGTCGAAGGCGAAGAGGCGCTGGTGGAAAGCCCGACCGGCGCGTTCGAGCAGTTCATCGTCCACTACGCAGAGACGTTCATCGTGCCGGCGGCGGTCGGCAAATACACCATTCGCCCGCACGGTCCGTCCGTTGGCCGCGAGTGCGCAACGATGCTGGCTTTTGTCAGAACCTAGAACCGAACTTTACAACTTTATGCTCAACACTGAAAAACTCCTCTCCCAATTCAACCCGGTGACCGGCGAAATGCCCGGCGCGCCGATGGTCAAACGTCACCTGAGCGACCTGCGCGGCTGCTTCGCCGACACGGCGGCTTTCGAGAAAGCGGCGGCGGCGGGCAATCCGTTGCTCTACTCCGTCGGCGCGGTCGAACCGGCCAGCGGCGCGGGCGATCTGCATTACGGCGTCGGGCTGCTCATGCCGGGGAAAATTGGCGACGAATATTACATGACCAAGGGCCATCTGCATTCGTGGCGCGAGGCGGCGGAATTTTACATCGGTCTCACCGGCGAAGGCGTGATGCTGCTCGAAGACGAGGCCACCGGCGAAAGCCGGATGATGCCGCTGCGGCCGAACGGCGTGGTTTACGTTCCCGGCCACACGGCGCACCGCACGATGAACGTCGGCGACAAGCCGCTGACTTACATCGGCGTTTATCCCGCGAAAGCCGGGCACGATTACACCACGATCGCGAAGAAGAATTTCCGTTGCGTGGTCGTCGAGCGCGACAACCAGCCGACGATGATCGAACGGAAATAATTTTCATGAACTCCAAGCAACGCTACCTCGCCGCCGTCAACCGCCAGCCCACCGACCGGCCGCCGTTCGATCTGATGGGCACGGCCTGCGGACTTTTCGACGGCCTCTTCGCGCGGCTCAAGACGCTCAAGGGCGTGACCAGAGCGGACCGTTCGTTTCGCAAGGGCCAGAACGTCGGGCTTTACAATGACGAGTTGCTTGCGGCGCTGGATATTGACGCGCGGCGCGTGTGGCTGCGGCAGTTGCCGGAGACCGAGCCGTCGCCCGTGGACGGCAGCGTGGTGGACGATTGGGGCATCAAACACGCCAAGTGCGGCGGGCATTTTCAACAGGTGAACTGGCCGTTGCGCGACGCCGGCCTGCGCGAGATCGAGGCCTACTCCGTGGCGACAATCGCCGACCCGCGCCGCGTCGCCGGTCTGCGCGAGGAGGCGCGGCGGTTGCACGAGGAAGGGCGCTACGCCGTCATCGGTCGCTCGGCCACGATGGGATTTTTCGAGATCGGCTGCGCGCTGCGCGGCATGGAGCAGTTCTTCATGGACTTGGTGGATGACACCGTCGTCATCGAGGCGATGAACGAAAAAATCCTGAACTTGCAGATGGAACTTTACGGCGTCTATCTCGACGCCTGCGGCGAATACCTGGACGTGATCGAGACCGGCGACGACTACGGCAGCGGCACAGGGCCGCTGGTTTCGCCCGATGTATTTCGCCGGCTGCTCAAGCCGTATCGCGCGCGGATGAACGCCTTCATCAAAAAGAAAGCGCCGCACATCCGCATCTTCCACCACACCTGCGGCAACGTGCGCTTGCTGCTGCCCGACCTGATCGAGACCGGCATTGACGTGCTGAACCCGGTGCAGCCCGTGCCCGGCATGGAGGCCGCGCGGCTGGTGAAGGATTTTGGCCGCGACATCTGTTTCCACGGCGCGGCGGACACGATCAAGATGTTGCGCGGCAGCACCGAGGGCGTGCGCGAAGGCACGCGCCAGCTTTGCCGGGATTTTTCCGGCGGCCACTGGATCGTCGCCTCGGCCAATCATTTTCAGAACGACATCCCGCCGGAAAACGTCTGCGCGCTGTTCGACACCGTGAAAGAATTTTACCGCAAATGAACCAAACCAAACCAACCATCAACTACGTCACCAAACCCATCCCGGCGGAGAAACCCGCCGTCGGCTTCGTCGAGCGCCCGTGGGGCTCGTTCAAGCAATTCGCCTTCAACCAGGACACCACCGTCAGCCTGATGACGGTGCTGCCGGGCCAGCGCTTGAGCCTGCAATCGCACACCGGCCGCGC
>JAPLTZ010000298.1 GCA_026397895.1 Verrucomicrobiota bacterium
GGGCGTCGAGAATTTCCGCGTGTGACTTGCCATGCAAATCCTTGAGCACCCGGTTGTAGGGCAGGATCTGCATCTGGTTGTGCGGGAAAATCACGGCGAGGAATTGTCCGCTGTGGCCCGCGCCTTTGCGGGATTGGAAAACCCGCGCCGCCGCCGCGCTGCGGTGGTGGCCGTCGGCGATGTAGAGGAAAGGGATTTGCGCAAACTGTTCGGCGATGAACTTGATGCCGGCCGCGTCGCTGATGGCCCAAGACGTGTGGCGCACGCCGTCCTTGCCGGTGAAATCCACGGCGGGCGTCTCGGTGATTTTCTTCGCGATGAATCCGTCGAGCGCGGCTTGGGCGCGGTAGGTGAGGAAGACGGGGCCGGTCTGGGAGTTGAGCGCTTCGATGTGGCGGACGCGGTCGTCTTCCTTGTCGGGGCGCGTGAATGCGTGCTTCTGGATGATGTTCGCGGGATATTCCTCGCAGCTTGCGGCGGCGACGAGGCCGACCTGCGCGTGGCTGCCCATGATCTGGCGGTAGAGGTAGAAGGCGGGTTGCGTGTCCTGCTGGAGCGCGCCTTGGGCGATGAGCTTGGCGAAATTCTCTTTGCCCTTCGCGTAAACTTCCGGCGCGTAGATGTCGGTGGCGGCGGGGAGGTCAATCTCCGGTTTGCTGACGTGGAGGAAGCTCAAGGGATTGCCCGCCGCCATCGCGCGCGCCTCGTCGGAGGACATCACGTCGTAGGGCAGTTCGCAGATTTGGGCGGCGAGTTCCGGTTTGGGGCGGAGCGCGGCGAAAGGTTTCAAAGTAGCCATAAAGCGCGGAGAAAATACGGACGCCGGCAGTGGAACGCACGGAAAAACCACAACCTGTCAGACAAATTAGCACTTGCAATTAACGGCCTGATTCCCGAAAGTATATTCACAGCAAGCCAAGTTTATGAAACTGAAGGGACATGTCCTTTCACCTTCGCCAAAAACGAGGGCGGGGTTGTTTTTTTTCAATCGCGGTTTCACGCTGGTCGAATTGGTGGTCATCGTCGCAATCATCAGCGTTTTGGCCGGCCTCCTCATTCCTGCTCTGGGCAAAGCCCAAGCTCTGGCCCAACGCACCGCCTGCCTTTCCAACCTGCGGCAACTCGGCCTTTCTTGGACGCTGTATTCGGGCGACAACGACGGCCGGCTGGTCGAATCCTATCCGGGCAACCCGGCCAACAACCCCTACGCTTGGGTCTTGGGCAACATGCAGAACGCCGGCGATGCCGTTAATCCCGACCTCATCATGCGGGGACAGTTGTTCCAATATAACAACAACCTCACGATTTATCGCTGCCCGGCAGACCGAGGCATGACGGTCAACGGCAAACCGGTGCAACCGGTGCGCAGTTGTTCCATGAACGCATTCATGGGCGACAGCAGTCGCTTTGGCAATCCAACATATCAGGCGATATCCGGCATCGAAAATGAATACGCCCCCTGCTACGCCAAGGAATCAGACCTCAAGCGTCCCTCTTCGTTGTGGGTTTTGATTGATGAAGACAACCGGACGATCAGCGACGGGTTTTTCACATTTGACCCGACCGGCAAACAGCGCCCCACCCATTATCCCGCCAGCAGCCTGCAACGCCACAACTTCGGATTCGGAATGGCCTTCGCCGACGGACACTCGGAAGTCTGGCGCTTCAGCGATCCCAACATCGCGATTTTGAGCGCCAGCAGTTTCTCCGCTCCCACCGCCGGCAACAAGGACTTTCAAAAACTTGGCTTGGTGACCGCCACGCCAAAACACTAGCCAGCCGCTCCCGTTTTTCCGTCGAAAGCGTTCCCGCCACGGCAAATGGTGTCTTGCAAACAGCCCTTTCCTGCCCTAGCTTCAAGCCCGCGTGAGCAAACTCGAACAGACCTTCACCGTGCAGGATGGCCAGTGCGCCGGGCCGCTGGTCTGCCCGTTGAGCCGGGTGCAAGTCGGGATGGTGGTTTGCGTCAAACAACTCAACGCCACCCCCGGAATGCAGGAGCGCCTGCGCGAACTGGGATTCTGCGAACAGCAACGCATCAAGCTGCTGAGCCGCCACTCCAATCTCATCTGTCTGGTCTGCAATTCCCGCCTCGGCATCAGCGAAAAACTCGCCGACAGCATCATGGTGGAAGCGCTCCCCGAACCGCCGATGCCGGCCTGAACGGACTCGAAACCATGTCCGCCCCCTGCCCTCTGACATCCATCCCGACCGGCACTGCGGCCGTGATTGAAAAAATCCAGTTGCCGCCGGAACAACGCGGACGCCTGTTGGAAATGGGTCTGCTGACCGGCACCGCCGTCGAACTCGTCCGCTTCGCCCCCATGGGTGACCCCGTGGAAATCAAAGTCCGCGGCTATCACCTGACCATCCGCAAACACGAGGCTGAGCAGATTCTCGTCACGCCCCGCGCCGGCAAATAACCGCCGCATCCGCACCACGCCAGCATGGAGAACCCAACGCAACCCAACCCCGCCGGCCACCGCGCAAAAACTGCCGGCCAAGCCCCGTATGTTGCGCTCACCGGCAATCCCAACTCCGGCAAGACCACCCTCTTCAACGCCCTCACCGGCCTCCGCGCCAAGGTCGGCAACTACGCCGGCGTCACCGTCGAACGCAAGGAAGGCAAACTCATCGGCGCGCCAGCGGGAAACGAAATCCGCGTCCTCGACCTGCCCGGCACCTACGGCCTGAGCCCGAACTCCATCGACGAGCAGGTCTCGCGCGACGTGCTGCTCAACCGCCTGCCCGAACTGCCCGCGCCCGACCTCATCATCATCGTCGTCGACGCCTCCAGCCTGCAACGCAACCTCTACTACGCCACCCAGGTCATCGAACTCGGCCACCGCACCATCCTCGTCCTGAACATGGTGGACGTGGCCGAGGCGAACGGCCATGCGATTGACGCCGCCAAACTTTCCGCCGCGCTCGGCGTGACCGTGTTGCCCGTCATCGCCAGCACGGGACGAGGCGTGGCGGAATTGCGCGCCCGCATCGTCGCCGAACTCGGCAACTCCGCCGAGATCAAGCCGCGCCTTTTCTGCCAGTTGCCCGGCCTGTTCCGCATCGAAGCCACGGGGCTCGCGAACCTGCTGGCGGAAACTTTTCGCGACCGTCAAATCCAGGCCACCGCCGAAGCGCTGTTGATCTTAAGCAACGAAAAGGCGCTCGCCTCCAGCAGCGAACATTATTCGCCGAAAATCCAGGACGCCGTCGCCGCCGCCCGCAAGCGGCTCGACGCGCACAACGTGGACTGGCGCGGCGCGCCCATCGAATGGCGTTACGCCCGAATCGCGGAGATCGAGCAGGCGACCTCGGTGCAGACACCGCAGTCCGGCGAGGCGGTCAGCGACCGGATTGACCGCTGGGTGACGCACAAATTTTGGGGCACGGCGATTTTTGTCGCCATCATGGGGGTGATGTTCTGGAGCATCTTCGTGTTCGCCCACGTCCCGATGGATGCGATGCAGGCGGTGGTGGACTGGTTCGGCGGCAAGGTCGGAGGCATGATTCCACCAGGCGAATTGAACTCGCTCGTGGTGGACGGCGCCATCGCCGGCGTCGGCGCGGTGGTGGTTTTTCTGCCGCAGATTTTGCTGCTGTTCCTGTTCATCGGGCTGCTGGAGGACACGGGCTACATGGCGCGGGCGGCGTTTTTGATGGACCGGTTGATGAGCAAGGTTGGCCTGCACGGCAAAAGTTTTATCCCAATGTTGAGTTCCTACGCCTGCGCGATTCCCGGCATCATGGCGACGCGCACAATCGAGTCGCCGAAGGACCGGCTGGTGACGATTCTGGTCGCGCCGTTGATGAGCTGCTCGGCGCGGCTGCCGGTGTATGCGCTGCTCATCGGCGCGTGCATTTCCGGCGAGGCGGCGTGGGGCATCCCGAAGTTCTGGCAGGGTCTGACGATGCTGGCGATGTATCTGCTGGGCACGGTGACAGCGCTGCTGATGGCGTGGCTGTTCAAGAAGACGCTGCTGCGCAGCGAGCCACCGATGCTCATCATGGAGCTGCCGCCCTACAAACGTCCCTTGCTCCGCGTAGTGCTGCGGCACATGTGGGATCGCTCGAAATTGTTTTTGCGGCGGGCGGGAACGGTGATTTTGGGCATCAACATTCTGCTGTGGTTTCTGGCGACGTATCCGAAATCCGGCGGCACGCCGAATGCGGGCGAGCAGTTGCGCCACAGTTTCGCCGGCATGGCGGGGCGGGCGATTGAGCCGGTCATCGCGCCGCTGGGGTTTGATTGGAAGGTGGGCATCGGCATCATCTCGTCGTTCGCGGCGCGGGAGGTTTTCGTGAGCACGATGTCCACGGTCTACAACGTCGGCAGCGCGGCCGATTCGGACAAGAGCAAGCTGGCGATGATTCAGACGCTGCAGACACAGCGCCGGGCGGACGGCTCGCGCATCTACACGCCGCTGGCGGCGGTGACGCTGATGGTGTTCTACGTTTTCGCGATGCAATGCGTGAGCACGGTGGCGGTGGTGCGGCGGGAGACGAATTCCTGGAGGTGGCCGTTGTTCCAGTGGTTCTACATGGGAGTGCTGGCGTGGGGGCTGGCTTTTCTGACTTTCCACGGCGGGCATTGGCTGGGTTTTCGATGATTTTCGGAAAGGATTTCGCACATTTTCCCGCGGGCGCTGTCAATTGGCCGGGCGAAAAGTCCGGGACAATGCCGGTTTGCGGGTCACTTTGAGATGGACAAAACCCGGCTGATGGACTTCCCTGTGAACTCTTTTCGCCGATTCCAAACGAATCGTTTGAGACATTAACATGAGCAACGGAAAACAAATGGCTGCCGAATCAAAAACCACTTCCGCCGCCAAAAGCGCGCCCAGCACTCTCTCGCCGAATCCGACGGTCACCCCACCGCTGTTCCGGCGGATTGACTGGCTGGCGTTCGCCGTCACCACGCTGGTGGTGTTTGCGGGATATTTTCTCACCTTGGCGCCGGAACTGACGCTGGAGGATTCGGGCGAATTGGCGGTCGGGTCTTTTTACGCGGGGATTCCTCATCCTCCGGGCTATCCGGTCTGGACGATTTACACCTGGCTTTTCTCCACGCTTGTGCCCATCGGCAACATCGCCTATCGCGTGGCGATGGCTTCGGCGTTGTCCGGCGCGCTGGCTTGCGGGTTGCTGGCCTTTCTGGTTTCGCGCGGCAGCAGCATGATGATCGAAGGCATCAACGATCTGGAGAAGATGGACCGCCGCTGGGAGAACGCCATCTGCATCGTGTCGGGATTTGTTTCGGGCATCCTGATCGGGTTCGACGGCTACATGTGGAGCCAGGCGGTCATCGTGGAGGTGTATCCGTTCGCCGTGCTGTCGCTGATGGGCGTGCTGGTCTGCCTGCTGCGCTGGATCTACGCGCCCCACCAGCACCGCTTTCTCTACTACGCGCTTTTTCTCTTCGGCATCTGTTTCACCAACCACCAAAGCCTGCTCGTCGCCGCCATCGGCATTGAAATCGCCATCGCGGCCGCGTCCCCCAAGCTGGGCCGCGACATGTTTTGCGGCAATGCGATCATCTACATCGCCTATCACATGATTTCCATCATCATCGGCCACCCGCTGTTTCACAATCTGGAAACCAACGGGCTGCTGTTCAAACTGTTTCACGGTGTCGGCATCAGTTCCATCGTCGGCTGCGTCTGGCTGACCATTCGGACGAAGAAATTCCTCACCGAAGGCTGGGTGGTGACCATCATGGCGGCGGCCTGGGTCTTCGGCGCATCATTTTATCTCTACATGGCGCTGGCCGGCATGAGCAATCCGCCGATGCAATGGGGCTATCCGCGCACGGTCGAGGGCTTTTTCCATGCGCTGACCCGCGGCCAATATGAACAGCCGAACCCCACGGACGTGTTCAATTCCCCGGGCCGGATGGTCAATTATGTCGGCCTGCTGCTCGCAGGCGTCGCGGAAGAATTCAACTGGGTGCTGACCCTCGTGGCGCTGGTGCCGTTCGCTTTCTTTTTCAAGATGCAGCGCCGCGAGCGCGCGTGGATGATCGGCCTGACCGCCATTTACTTCACACTTGGACCGTTGCTGGCCGTCCTCTTCAACATCAGCCCCGACCGCTCCTCCATGTCCCTGCTGAAGGTATTCTTCACCGCCGGACATGTGCTGATCGCCCTCTTCGTCGGGTATGGTCTGACACTCACTGCCGCCTGCCTCGCGGTGCGCTATCAGACTTTCCGCCCCGTTGCGGTCGTCGGCGGCATTGCCGCCGTTGATTTCGCGCTATTCACCCTTGTCGCGGCGAGCCAAGCGCTGCTGGGCAACACCGAACTCTCCAACGCCACCGCCAGTTACGACCTGTGGAAAGTGCTGCTCTGGGCCATCGCCGCGACCAGCCTCGCCCTTTCGGGACGCGAGCGTTTTGCCCAGCAAAAACAACTGCTCCGCTACGCCGCCATCCTCTGCATCGCCATCTCCTTCGGCCTCACCCTCGTGGCCATGCTCGGCAACCAGATGAAACTCGACGGCCTCACCATCTTCGCCCACGCCGTCGCCGCTTCCATCCACAAGGATCAATACGCCCTGCCCGTCTTCGCCGGCATGATGCTGCTGGCCATCACGGTGGTTTTCACCTTCAGCGTCTGGCGCGCCCGCACCCGCGCAGCCCTGGAACTGATTCTCGTCCTCTTCGCCCTCGCACCGCTCCACTCACCCATGTGCCACTGGTTCGACAACGAACAGCGCCTCCACTGGTTCGGCTACTGGTTCGGCCACGACATGTTCACCCCGCCCTTCAAAGCCGCCGACGGCAAGCCGCTCTACCCGGAAATGACCCGCGATGCCGTCCTCTACGGCGGCACCGACCCCGGCCGTTTCTGCCCCACCTACACCATTTTCGCCGAAAGCTTCACGCCGCACGACAAACAGCCCGCGCTTGACCAAAAATTCGACCGCCGCGACGTTTACATCATCACGCAGAACGCCCTCGCTGACGGCACCTACCTCTGCTACATCCGCGCCCACTACAACAAGAGCAAACAAGTCTCCCTCGGACTCGACACCCCGTTCTTCCAGGAGCTCGTCCGTAGCAGCAAAGAGCGGGAACAAAATTACCGCACCAACATCCTCGCCCGCGCCGTCCAGCCGCTCGACCGCTTCTTCACCGGCCTCGGCGACCGCATCGAGCGCAACCGCCGCGCCGGCAGCTCGCTGTTCACCGAGAATGATTTCACCGACCTTGCCAGTTTGACTGCGAAATTGAAAAACGGCAGCGACCCGCTCTCAAAATATCTGGCCGAAAACCTCTCCGCCAAAACCAAGTCGCTGCTCGGCGGCAATGACTCCCAGCTTCGCGCCGCCCTCGCCGCCGACCTGAACCTCCTGCTCGAACGCGAAATCCTGGAAAACCAACCCGCCGCCGACAACACCGCCAAACACGGCCCGCTCTACACCCCGGAACGCTTCGCCGGCGTCACGCTCCCCGAAACCACGAGGGCTTTCATCAAGCAAGACCCCCAGAGCCACACCCGCATCCGGCTCAACCGCATCCTCCTCGAAGCCGCCTACCCCAAGGAAATCGCCGTCAGCCTCGGCGGCGTCTATCCCGACCGCGAAATCTACATCGCCAACCCGACGGACTCCCAGAACTGCTTCAACGAATACATGGCCGACGTCCAAAAGCGCATGCAAGCCAACCAGCTCCGCCCCGGCGAAAACGTCCAGGTCGTGGACAACCGCATCCAGGTCAACGGCCAGGTCGCCGTCATGTCCATCAACGGCCTCCTCACCAAGGTCATGTTCGACAAAAATCCCGACCACGAATTCTTCATCGAGGAAAGTTTCCCGCTCGACTGGATGTATCCCAACCTCACCCC
>JAPLTZ010000192.1 GCA_026397895.1 Verrucomicrobiota bacterium
GAAGCGAAACGGCGTCTGCTTGACCGGCAAAGCAATTCCCGGCTTGCTGTCATTTCATCGCTATGAATACTTGCCGGACAAACCCATGAAAAAAATTGCCATTGCCTTCCTCGCCCTGATTTTCGCCTTCATCGTATCGCTGTCAGCCGCCGCGCCGGCCAGGCCCAACATCGTTTTCATCTTCTCGGACGATCACTCGCTCCAGACCATCGGCGCTTACGGCGCGCGGTTGTCGGAATTCTGCCGTCAGCAGAACGTCACGCCGAACATTGACCGGCTGGCGGCGTCCGGCGGGCTGTTCCCGAACAGCTTTTGCGCCAATTCACTTTGCGCGCCCAGCCGGGCGGCGGTGCTGACCGGCCTGCACGCCCACGCCAACGGCGTGACGACCATCGTGAGTCAGCCGCGGATTCCCGCAACGATGTGGAATTACCAGAAAGGGCTGCGCGAGTCGGGCTACCAGACTGCGCTCATCGGCAAGTGGCATCTGCTCGCGCCGCCGGACACCGACTTTTCGCTGCCGCTGGTGGGGCAGGGGCGGTATTGGAATCCGATTTTCATCGGGTCGGATGGAAAAAAGGAAGAACACGCCGGCTACGTCGCGGACGTCATCACCGATATCGGCATTGACTGGCTGAAGCATCGCGACAAATTCAAGCCGTTCATGCTCGCCGTCCAGCACAAGTCGCCGCATCGCCCGTGGAATCCGCCGCCGCGTTATTACAGTTGGCTGCAGGATGTGAAGATTCCCGAGCCGCCGACGTTGTTTGACGATTACTCCAACCGCGCCTCCCCGGCGCACAATCAGAAATTGGAAATCAGTCAGGCCATGAATCTCCCGGTGGACTTGAAAGTGTTTCCGCCGGGCAAGTGGAACAGCGATTTTGCGCCCATGTCCGACGCCCAGCGGGAGGAGTGGGCCAAGGTGTTCGGCCCGCGCAACGAGGCGTTCTTCAAGGCCAACCTGCAAGGCGACGAACTCACCCGCTGGAAATATCAGGAATACATGAAGGATTATCTGCGCTGCGTGAAGAGCGTGGACGACAGCGTCGGGCGGCTGCTGGAAGAATTGAAGGCCGAGGGTTTGGAGGACAACACCGTGGTCATCTACTCGTCCGACCAGGGCTTCTTCAACGGCGAACACGGCTGGTTCGACAAGCGGTGGATCTACGAGGAATCCATCCACATGCCCTTCATCATCCGCTGGCCCGGCGTGGTCAAGCCCGGCACGCGCTTCAACGAATTCATCCAGAACATTGACTACGCGGAGACGTTCGTGGACATCGCCGGCGGCAAGATTCCCGCCGGCCTGCACGGGAAATCGCTCGTGCCGGTGCTGCGGGGCGAGACCCCGGCGGACTGGCGCCAGAGCGTCTATTATCACTTCTACGAGAACGCGACGCACAACGTCGCCAAGCACTACGGCGTGCGCACCGGGCAGTTCACGCTCGCGTATTTTTACGAAACGGACGAGTGGGAGCTCTACGATTTGAAGAACGACCCGCAACAGCTCCGCAATGTCTATGCCGACCCCGCCTACGCCGGCAAAGTCAGCGAGCTGAAGGCTGAGCTGAACCGGTTGCGCGCTTTGTATAAGGATGACGCCGAGGAAAAGCCCGGCAAAGCCGGACAGCCGGCGGAAGGCAAATCCAAACCAAAACGCAAAGGGAAGAAATAATTCCCGCGACTCACCAATCCGACATGAAAATTCTTTTCCAAACCCGGCGGCGCAGTCTGACGGGGCTGGCGCTGTTCTTCGCGGCGTCCTTGTTTTTGTCCGCCGCCGGGCGGACGGACGACGCACGTGAGCCGGCGGTTTACAAGAAGGTGGACGGCCGCGAATTGAAGCTCTTCATCACCAAGCCGCCTGGTTGGAAGGCTGCCGATCAGCGGCCCGCCATCGTCTTCTTTCACGGCGGCGGCTGGGTTGGCGGCGGGCCGAACTCGTTTGTCATGCAGAGTGAATACCTCGCCACTCGCGGCATGGTCTGCGTGGAGGTTGATTACCGGTTGCTGTCGAAAACGAAGCCGGAAGAGCCGCCGCTCGTGTGCGTGCAGGACGCCAAATCCGCCATGCGCTGGGTGCGCGCGCACGCCAAGGAACTCGGCATTGACCCCAAACGAATCGCCGCCGGCGGCGGTTCGGCGGGCGGACATCTCGCCGCCTTCACCGGCATGGTCGAGGGCTTGGACGATCCGCAGGATGACAAATCCGTTTCGCCGAAGGCCGACGCGCTCGTGCTGTTCAATCCCGTTTTCGACAACGGCCCGACCGGCTGGGGCCACGCGCGGGTGGGCGACCGCTACAAGGAATTTTCCCCCGCGCACAACATCACCGCCGACGACCCGCCGGCCGTCATTTTTCTCGGCACGAAGGACAAGTTGGTGCCCGTGAAGACGGCGGAGAAGTTCCAGGCCGACATGAAGGCCGCTGGCGTCCGCTGCGAAACGCATTTCTACGAAGGACAGCAACGCGCCTTTTTCAACCGCGAGCCGTGGAAGACGCGGACGCTGGTTGAAGCCGATAAATTCC
>JAPLTZ010000358.1 GCA_026397895.1 Verrucomicrobiota bacterium
GGCCAAGGTGCACCGCGCCCTTACATTCGTCGCGGTCGCGCTGCTGGCCTCGGTCGGAGCGCTGCGCGCAGCGAGTGCGCCCGCCTTGGTCGCACGGAAAACATCCTCCTCGCCGGCGTGAATCGAAAGCAGCAGCACGCGCGCGGCGGGAAATTCCCGGATGAGCGCCGCAGTCAGCTCGATGCCGTTCTGGCCGGGCAATTCGTAATCGAGAATCGCCAGGTCGGGCTGCTTCTTGCGGTAGAGCTGCAACGCTTCAGTGGCGTTCGCCGCTTCGGCGACGACTTCCATGTCGGGTTCGCAGTTTAATGACGCCGCCAGGCCGAGGCGCACATAGAAATGATCGTCCACGATTAGGATGCGGAGGCAGGAGGGTTTGGTTTTGGCAGCCATGTCAGTTGGGTGGGTTGGGGAATTCGGCCCGGGGAATCTCCACGATCACTTCCGTTCCGCCTCCGGGTTTGCTGTTGAAAAGAAAAAGTCCGCCGGCCTTGATGGCGCGCTGGCGCATGCTCAAAAGCCCGATGCCCTGCGAAGCGCAGGCCGCCTCGGGAATGCCGCAGCCGTCATCGCCCACGCGCAGCCGGACCCGGTCCGGCGCGTATTCGAGCGACATCGTGATGTGCGCCGCGTGCGCGTGCCGCAGCGCATTGGAAACCGCCTCCTGCACAATCCGCAACAAGTGGGACTCCACCGCCAAAGGCAATTTCAAAATCTGCCCGCGGATTTCTAAAATCACGTTTGGCTTGCCTTCAGCAGGCGTGGATTCCTGCGCCAGCCGCCGCAACACATCGGCAAGCCCGACTTGCTCAAGTTCCGACGCGTGCAGATGCCAGATGGAATGCCGTGCCTCCTCGTGACTGTGCCGCAACATCGCCACCGCCACGTTTAACGCCGGAACGGCGTTTTCAGGCTGGCGCTCCGCAAGCAGCCGGGCCGTGTCCAGTTGCAATCCCAAGCCAACCAACTGCTGCCCCAGTGTGTCGTGCCAGTCGCGGGCGATGCGTGTGCGTTCGGTCTGCACCGCCGCCTGTTCGATATGCTGGCTGATGGCTTTGGTCTGCCGGCGGATTTGATGGCGCATCAGTGCGATCACCACCACGCTCAAACTGCTGACCAGCGTAAAAATACCCAAGGTCAGCCGCAACCGGGCCGGCGTCAACCACGGCGGAGCGGACAACAATTCGAGTTCGTCCGGCGTGTTCAGCAGCAACGTAGGCAGTTGTGTATCCGCACCCAGAACCTCCAACCCGCCGGCCACATACACGCCGTTCACCCGCACCACGCTGCCGCGCTCCGGGAGCAGTTCCTGACTGTGTCCCCCCACCAACCGGCATTGGATCAGCCGCTCGGCGCTTTGCAACACGAGGCGCGTTCCAGTTTTACCGCCCTGGCTCTCCACCACCACAGCATCAAGCGAAACCAGTTCGTCCTTGAGTTTGTCCTCCAATTGCAGCGAATTCGTCAGCCGGACCGGTGCGGGTGACTCCTGCTTCCCAGTCAGTCGGAACACCGCGTCCGCCAGCCCCGGCTTCACCGGCAGACTGGCTGGAAACCCCACAACATCCACCACATCGCCGGAATTGAGTTTCGTTTCCTGCTGCGACTGCACCCAAAGGCTACCCGTGCGGTCGCGGAGATAAAAACCCTGCCCCGGCAGTGCCAGCGTCACCACTCCCGCGAGGCGAACCAAATCATCGTCGGCGGTCGGGTGGAATTGGAGCAGGCTGGCAACCTCGCGTATGGGCTTGAGGAAAATATCTTCCGGCGGCTTTTCTACTTCCACCTGGGCGAGATTGGGCACATAAAGCCTGATGCCTGTCATCTGTCGCTCCTTGTTCGCGATGAATCCCACAACCCCCCGCGCCTGCACCCGGGCTCCCAGCAAAGCCAGCGGCAAC
>JAPLTZ010000126.1:0-405 GCA_026397895.1 Verrucomicrobiota bacterium
GTCGCCGTATTCGCGGACGAGGTTGAAGATGAAGCCGCGCGCGCGGATATCGCAGAGCCGTTGCAGCTCCGCGTCCGCCGGACGCTGCGCCGCCTCGTCGAAAATGGGGTCGAAAAGAAACTCGCCCTCCTCGAACCGGCCGCCGGGCAGCCACTCCACCTGCATGAAGAACTCCAGGCTCAACCCGCTCAACACCTGCTCGGTCTGTGTCTCGTTGCCGTCGAGGAACAGCGTGGAGATGATGCGCCGGCACCAGGCGTCGTTGTGGCAGTCGTCACGCCGGAACGCCTCGTGCACGGCGGAATTGAAATGCTCCTTCAGCCCCTCGTATTTTTCGCGCAACTGCGCCGCCGGCAGCTCCGTGAAGACCACGCCGGCGAACAGCCGCGGCCCGAAATGCCGCAG
>JAPLTZ010000126.1:427-4539 GCA_026397895.1 Verrucomicrobiota bacterium
AGCCGGTTGCGGCGGATGGAGTAGTCGGCGATCTCCTGCAAGTGCCGGGCGAGACTCGGATCGTCCATGCTGCCGAGTTCGCCGAAGACTTCGCACGTCAGCCAGCGCGTGCCGGTGAGGCGGTTGTAGAAATAAATCGGCTGCCCGCCGATGCCCACCTTCGAGCCGAAGACGAGCTTGCGCTTCTCCTCGCGCGCCTTGGGGATGGAACTCAGCCGCCACAGTTCGCCGCGCCGCTTGATGGCCTCGCTCACGCGCTTGTCGGAGACGGAGAGGAAAATGATTTTCTGTTTGGAAACCAGCTTTTGCAAAAGCTCGTCGGCCACGAACGCCTGCGCCATGCGTTCGGGATTGGGGCGGATGAGAATCTGGCCGGGATCGAAAATCAAGTCCACCGAGTCCGCGCAGAGCCGCTCCTCCTCCTCCAGCGTCAGCGGCGGCAGCTTCTCCTTGGCGCGGTCGGCGTTCAGCGATTCGATGAAGCCCGACCGCTGCCAGGCGTGGACGCCGGGGGCTTGCGTGTAGAGGACGCCGTGTTTCGGGAACAGAGTCCCGATCCGCGTCTGCTGCTGGCCGTGCGCATCCAGTTCAAACGGATGCGGCCCGATTAACTTCAATCCCATAACGATGAAAATTCTACACTAACGCGCGGCAACTGCGCCAGCTTCCAAACCGGCGCGTGCTCGCGTCCGCCTGAACCGATGACGAGGAGTTTCATTTCAAGTAGCGTCCAGAACAATCTCCAACCAACAAGCTTCTTCGAATCGTTTCGTGTAAACAATTGCGAGGGTGACATTGTTTTGCCGCCAAATGCCATCTCCGTTTTGCTGTCCGAAAAGATTCTCACATTTGATTTTTAGTGTTTCAGCCCAAGCCTGAGAACAACGATTCTCCCATTCATAATGCGCCTCGTGGATATAGAACTCCGACAGCTTTGATTTAGCAGTCGGAAAGTATGTCTGAATCACACACTCCATGCCGTCCAGAATCACAGCCTTGTCCCACTTCATTCTAGTCTTATCGTCAGGAAGATTCCACGGCGTTGGATTACCAATCTGCCACGCTTCCTCATTTGTCACTCCCCACGGGATGAGCAACCCAAAGTTTTCGACGAACAAGCCTTTGGATAAATCAACCATATCTATTCCACCCGCGCCTCGCCTTTGCCCTTCACCACTTCGCCGATGGCCCAGGCTTTGTGCTTTTGCGCGCGGATGAATTTCAGCACGGCTTCCGTCTTGTCCGCCGAGACGATGGCGACCATGCCGATACCCATGTTGAAGACTTGATACAATTCCTCGTCCGGCACGCCGCTCTTCTGTTCGATGATCTGGAAGATGGGCAGCATGTCCCACGAGCCTTTGCGGATGACGACGTCGAGCGACTTCGGCAACACGCGCGGGATGTTGTCCACGAACCCGCCGCCGGTGATGTGGGCGAAAGCCTTCACGGGAAGTGCGGAACGCGGAGTGCGGAGTGCGGAGTTGAAGCGCTTCAGAAGCGCTTGCACGAGCGGGCCGTAGCTGACGTGGACTTTGAGCAACTCCGCGCCGAGCGTGAGCTTCGAGCCGGGAATGCGGCTGGAGGTTTTTAACTTCAACTGCTCGAAGAAAATTTTGCGGCCGAGCGAATAGCCGTTCGTGTGCAGGCCGCTGGATTCGATGCCGATGACGACGTCGCCGCGCTTCACGGTTTTCTGGCCGTTGAGCATCCGGGATTTTTCCACCACGCCGACGATCGTGCCGCTCACGTCGTATTCGCCCTTCTGGTAGAAGCCGGGCATCTGCGCGGTTTCGCCGCCGATGAGGGCGCAGTTGTTTTCCGCGCAGGCGCGGGCGAAGCCTTTGATGATGTCGGTGAAGACGTGTGGTTCGAGTTTGCCCGTGCCGAGGTAATCGAGGAAGAAGAGCGGTTCCGCGCCGAGCACGGCGATGTCGTTGACGCAATGGTTCACGAGGTCCGCGCCGATGGTGTCGTGTTTGTCCATCGTGAAGGCGATCTTCAGCTTCGTGCCCACGCCGTCCACGCTGCTGACGAGGATCGGCTCGCGATATTTCTTGAGGTCGAGCGCGAAGAGGCCGCCGAAGCCGCCCACCTTTCCCAAAACTTCGCGACGGTGCGTGCTGGCGAGCAGTTGCGGAAGCGTGGCTTTGACTTTGTTGCATCAACGCCGGCGGCGGCGTAGGCTTTTTGTTTCTTCATGCGGCGGGGATTAAAACGGCAAACGTCGGCACGGGCGAGAAAATTTCGCGGAGTTTCGCGGCAAAAAAACTTTGCGTCGGCGTGGATTTGCGCCTAAATAGCCCCATGCGCGGACGGACGATTCTCATTGTATCCATCGGCTTGAACCTGGTGCTGGCCGCCGCGTGGTATTTCACCGGGAAATCGCCCGCGCCCAAGACCGCCCCGCTTCCCGCCGCCCGCACCAACATCGTCGGCAGCCGCACCCGGTTTGTGCCCGTCATCCGCAAGCAGTTCTTCAGTTGGAGCGAACTTGAATCCACCGACTACGACACCTACGTGGCCAACCTCCGCGCCATCGGCTGCCCCAGCCCGACCATCCGCGACATCATCCTCGCCGACGTGAACAAGCTCTACGACGAACGCCGTGATGCCGAAGCCCAGACGCCCGAACATTTCAAGGCGCTCGACAATGAACGCCGCGCCCTCCTCACCCACCTGCTCGGCGCGAACTGGGACACGTCCGAACGCCAGACCGGCTTCGCCTTCAGCCGCGTGGCGTTCAGCGACCCGTTGTTGAATGAACTGCCCGCCGAAACCCGCGCCCGCGTCCAGGAAATCCTCACCCGCTGGTCGCAGCAGGCCGTCGCCGACCCGCGCGCCGCCGCCCAGCTCGAACAGCGCATGCGCCAGGAACTCGCCGGCGTCCTCTCGCCCGCGCAACTCGAGGAACTGCTCTCCCGCTATTCCGCCAACGCCGCCAGCCTGAACAACCGGCTCGCCGATTTGAAATTCTTCAAGGCCACCCCGCAGGAATTCCGCGCCCTCTTCCGCGCCACCGACAACTTCGACCTGCAACTCCGCCTCCTCGGCGACGCCGACGATCCCGCCACGCTGGCCCAGCGCCAAGCCCTCGAACAACAGCGCGAAACCGCCGTCCAGAACGCGCTCGGAGCGAAGCGTTACGCCGAATACACTCGCCTGCAGGACCCCGCCTTCCGCGACGCCGTGGAATCCGTCTTCGCCGCCGGCGGTTCCGCCGACACCGTGTCGGCGCTCTACGCCGTGAACCAGGAAGTCGCCTTGCAGCAGGCCATCATCGCCGCCAACACCAATCTCACCGCCCTGCAAAGACAGATTGAGCTGAAGAAAATTGAACTCGCCGCCCTTCAAGCACAGGCGCAGGCCACCGGGCAGTTGCCCATCGAACTGCCGCCCGTGCCGCAGCCCACCGTCACCACCCAGCCGCACGTCATCCAGCCCGGCGAGAACCTCGGGATTCTGGCGCGCACCTTCTCCACGAAGATCGGCGACATCATGGCCGTGAACCCCGGCGTGGATTTCCACGCGCTCAAACCCGGCGACACCATCAACCTGCCCGTCATCCAGCCGCCCCTGCCGCCGACGCCGGGGCAGTAATCCGCAGATTGCGCCGATGGGCGCAGATTTATTTTCAGTTCGCCCGCAAAGGAAAGTTGTTTCGTTCCACAACTGGTTCAGCCATCAAAAATCTGCGCTCCTCTGCGCAATCTGTGGACACAAAAAAAGGCCGGAGCGTGTTCTTTGCATCGCCTATGAAGATGCAACATTGAGTGGACCCAAAAACCACCCACGCTCCGGCCTAAAACTCCGACCATCAAACCGCCAAACTGTTCAAACCCGGCATGACCATTTCGCCCGCTGCGGACGAAAATGCGGGCGGATGGCGCAGCGCGCCATCCCTACCCGATGACTTACGCCGTCCGGCGGCGCAGCGAGACGAGCTTGCCGCCCGCCAGCAGCGCCACAAAACCAATCAGCGCCCACGTCGTCGGCTCGGGCACCACGCTCACGTTCAACCCCCAGCTCACCAGCGTGCTCACGTCCCCACCCGACATGTCCGCCAAAAACAACGTCCACGTCCCGTTCACATTGTGCGTGTCCAGCAGGCT
>JAPLTZ010000212.1 GCA_026397895.1 Verrucomicrobiota bacterium
CGCTGGCGATGCTGGGCAAGGCCTCGCCGCGAAAGCCCATCGTGGAAATGCGGGCGAGGTCTTCGGCCTTCTGGATTTTGCTCGTCGCGTGGCGTTCGAGGGAAAGCAGGGCGTCATCGCGGCTCATGCCGAGGCCGTCGTCGGTGACGCGCACGAGGCTGCGGCCGCCGGCCTGGATTTCGACGGTGATGCGGGTGGCCTGGGCGTCGAGGGAGTTTTCGACGAGTTCCTTGACGATGCTGGCAGGGCGCTCGACGACCTCGCCCGCCGCGATCTGGTTCGCGACGTGGTCGGGGAGCAGGCGGATGCGATTCACGCGAGGAGGCTAGGCAGATTTCGCGACCGGCAGCGAGAAGGAAAAGATGGCGCCGCGGCCGGGCTCGTTGCGGGCGGTGATGCGGCCACGGTGGTCCTCGATGATTTTTTTGCAGATGGAGAGGCCGAGGCCGGTGCCGTGGGTTTTGCCGTGGGTGGCGAAGGGTTCAAAGAGGGTGTTGGCGATGGCGGGGGCGATGCCGGGGCCGGTGTCCTCGAATTCGGTGGTGATTTCGCCGTTGGCGGCGGCGAAGCGGATGATGATTTTGCCGCGCTTGGGCATGGCGTCGGCGGCGTTGGCGGCGAGGTTTTGCCAGACGCGGCGGAGGCGGTTGGGGTTGAGGGCGAGGGTGACGGCGGGGGGCGCGTTTTCGAACTCGATCGCAATGTCCCGCACGGCGAGGTCGGGGCGCAGTTCGTCGGCGACCTGCGCGACGAAGGCGGCGTAGTTCGTGGGGGTGAGTTTGAAGGTGTGGCTCGTGCCCTGGGTGAATTCGAGGATTTCGTTGATGAGTTCGTTGATGCGGCCGACTTGCTTGCGGATGCGGTCGAGGCCGGCCTGGCGGCTTTCGGCGGGATGGTCGGGCTGGCCGGCGAGTTCGGCGGTGAGGTTGATGATGCTCAGCGGATTTTTCAGGTCGTGGATGATGGAGCGGGCGAAGCGGCCGACGACGGAGAGGCGTTCGGCCTGGAGGACTTCGCTGATGTATTGGCGGTTGAATTCGCGGAGGCGGGCGCTGATTTCGCGGAGAAGTTCGGCGGCGAGCCGGGGGGAGCGTTCGACGAGGGCGAGGACGGTGTCGCGGGGGATGAAGTAAACGACGGTGTCCTGGGCGGCGGTGGCGGTGGCGGAGCGGGGCTTATTTTCGAGGACGGCCATTTCGCCGAAGATTTCGCCGGGGTTGATTTTGGAAAAGACGTGGCGGGTGTTGCTGCCGACGAGGCTGGAGATGTGGACGAGGCCGTCCTTGACGACGTAGACGCCGTCGCCGGTGTCGCCTTCCTTGAAGATGTCGGCGCCCTTGGCGAAGCGGAGTTCGGTGGCGGCGGCGCGGAGGGGTCGCAGTTCTTCCGCCGCGAGCTGGCTGAACAACGGGCTGTTTTCGAGCGCGACCATGGGGCGAGTCTAGCGCAAGCGGGGGCGGGGTAAAGCAGATGTTCGCCGGGCGGGCGCGGAAAATTTTTCTGTTTGAACGCAACAAAAGGATTAGAGTTTTGTTGGAAGATTGACGGGCATGAAGCTGACAAAAAAAATCCGCGCGTTCACCTTGATTGAGCTGTTGGTGGTGATCGCCATCATCGCGATTCTGGCGGGACTGCTGCTGCCGGTGTTGAGCCGGGCGAAGGAGCGGGCGCGAAATATTTCCTGCCTGAGCAACCTCAAACAATTGGGGCTGGCGGAGGCGCTCTACGTCGCCGACCACGGGGAATTTTTCACCTACGTCCACGGTTCGGGGCTGTGGATGGCGGCGCTCGCCGCCGGCTACGGCGGCAACGACAAGGTGCGGCATTGCGCGAAGACCTCCGTGCCGGCGGGCGACAGTGTGCCGGGGAATTATCTGGCTTCGTGGGTGTGGACGACGGCGCCGCCCGACCGCACGACGAACACGGGGAGTTACGCGTTGAACGGC
>JAPLTZ010000419.1 GCA_026397895.1 Verrucomicrobiota bacterium
AGTTTCGGTTTTTGGGTTTCGAGTTTGATGGCGGCGGGTTTGCCGGCGGTGCGGAGTTCATCGAAGGCAACGGCTTTGCCATTTTGCTTCGCGACGGCCTTGAGCGAGCCGGGCGCGAAGGGAACTTTCCACACGCGCGGCGAGGCGTCGGCGTTGATCTTCTGCGCGCCGAGCGATTTGCCGTTCAGGAACAGCTCGACCTCCTCGCAGTTGGAATACGCCTGGATGCTCTCGCCGGACGGCGCGGGATTGCGCGGCGTCCAATCGTCGAACTCCACCTGCGTGAACAGCTCCTTCCCGCCGTAACCGGGATCGCCGGGCATCTTGTCATCGGGCGCGACACGGCGGCAGATCCGCACCAGCAGCGCGTCCGCCCACCAGCTCGCGTGCTCGTAGGCCCTCGGTTTCACCGCGCCGGTGCGGTCGAGCAAGCCGCCCGCATAGCCGATGCGCGGCCATTGCTTCGACTCGCCGAGGTAATCCACGCCCGGCCAGAGGAACTGCCCGGCGTGCGAAGGATTGTCGCGGAGGTTCAGCCACGTCTCGCGGTCGTGCTTCTGCTCCGTGCCCACGATCTTGCGCGAAGGCTTCGCGCGCTGCGCGGCGAGCAGTTCCTGGTCGCGGTAATTTGTGCCGATGACATCGAGCAGGTCGGCGAGGCCGTTGGTGTAATCGCCGGTCTTGTTCGGGCGGAACAGCGCCTGCGTGACCGGGCGCGTGGGGTCGGCTTCGTGCGCGACGGTGACAAGTCCCCGCAAGATGTCTTTCGCCTTCTCCGCATCCGGGGTGTCGAGGATTTCGTTGCCGACGGAATAGATGACGATGCTGGGATGATTCCGGTCGCGCCGGATCGTATCGCGCTCGTCGGTCTTCGCCCACTTGCGAAAAAACTCGTGGTAGTCATGCGCGGTCTTGCCACGCGTCCAGCAGTCGAAAAACTCGTCCATCACGAGAAAGCCCATGCGGTCACAGAGGTCGAGAAACTCGGGCGCGACGGGATTGTGCGCGGTGCGGATGGCGTTCACGCCAAGCGAGCGCAGCGTGGTGAGCCGGTCTTCCCAGATCGAAAGCGGCACGGCCGCGCCGAACGCGCCGCCGTCGTGATGCAGGCAGACGCCTTTGAGCAGAACTTTCTTGCCGTTCAGCACGAAGCCGGCGTCCGCCGTGAACTTCGCCTCGCGGATGCCGAAGTTGACCGTCTGAACCTGGTGGATTTCCTTGCCGAACAAAATGCGTGCGACGCCCTGATACAGCACGGGATGGTCGGTGTCCCAAAGTTTCGGCGCGGCGACGGTGACTTCCTGCGTGACCGTGAGGCTCGCGCCGGGCGCGACAATTTGCGGCGGCGTGCTGGTGCGGCAGATGGGGTTTCCGCCCGGCGGCGTGATGTAAAATTCCACGGCCAGTTGGGCTGGCTGGCTGGATTCATTGGTGATCGTGCTTTGCGCGCGGACAACGGCGGACGTGGCGCTAACGAACGGCGTGGAAACAAACGGACTCGCCTCGTCAAATCGAACACGCGGCAGCGGACAGAGCCGGACGTGCCGGTAAATCCCCGCGCCCGAATACCACCGCGACGCCGGCTGGGCGGAGGTGTCACAACGGACGGCGAGGACGTTGGTTTTGCCCGGCGCAAGAAAGGGCGTGAGGTCGCAGGAAAAACTGACGTAACCGTTGGGGCGACCGCCGACCCGATGACCGTTGAACCAGACTTCGATCTTCTCCATGACGCCGTCGAATTCCACGAGCAAGACGTGGTTGGTGAACCAAGCCGGAGTC
>JAPLTZ010000090.1 GCA_026397895.1 Verrucomicrobiota bacterium
CCGTTGTTGTTGGTCTGGGCGTTGGCGAGGGTGTAGGTGTTGGTCAGCGCGCCGGAAATATTCGTGCCGTTGAAACGCCATTGGTAGGCGAGCGGCGTGGTGCCGGTGGCGGCGACGTTGAAGTTGGCGGTGCCGCCGACGGCGACGGTCTGGCTTTGGGGTTGGGTGCTGATGATGGGGGCGACGGGGGCGTTGCTGCCGCCGGCGGGGATGGAGAAATCCTTGAGGATGGCCATGTGTTGGCAGGTGCTGGAATCGCTGGAGATGACGGGGCTGACGTCGGAAAGCGGGGTGTAGACGCGGGAGTCGAAGACGAGGCCGTTGCTGAACGAATGCGAGGCGAAGACGACGTTGGTGAGGTAGTTCGTCATGGGCGCGCTGATGAGGACGTAATCGTAGGGGTTTTTGCGCGCGTTGTTGCTCTTGTCGTTGCCGCCGGATTCGGCGTCGGTGGGGACGGGTTTGTCGAGGCAGACGCTGGCGAGGGTGGTGATGGCGGTCTCGGTGCGCGAGGTGGTGTTGAAGTCGCCGCCGATGACGATCCAGGCGTTGGCGGGGAAATTGGCCTGGATGAGGGCCTTGAGGTTGTTGGCCTCGGTGGCGCGGTTGCCGGCGCTGCTGGTGAGCAGGTGGACGCTGACGGCGTAGAGGTCGTTGCTGCCGGGCAGGTCAATGCGCGCCCACGCGAAGCCGCGGTTGGAGACTTCGGTGTCCACCCAGCGGCCGGAGGCGATGATGGGGTAGCGGCTGATGATGCCGTTGGGAATCTGCAGGCCGCTGGCCGACTCGCGGAAGTAGCTGAAGTTGGTGCCGAAGGCGTCGTCAACGAGGGCGCGGAAATCGGCGGCGGTGTTGTTGTTGTAGTTGAATTCCTGAACGCACATCACGTCGGGTTTGAGGCCCTTGTAGATGTTGATTTCGAAGGGCTGGATGCTCTGGGTCTGGCCGTTGAGGTTGGCGGCCATGATGCGGACGTTGACGTTGCTTTGGGCGGCGGCCTGCTGGGGCAGGGTTGTGCTGTAAATCAGGCCGAGCGACAGCACGGCCCGGACGGAAAAACCGGAAAACGGGTGATACATCTTCAATTCCTTTGTCGGGTGAAGCTACGTCAGGCGCGGCGGAAAGGCAATGCCGACTTCAGTCCAAGCGGATGGTTTCGGCGATGATTGTGATGATGATTAGGATTCCGATTGCGTTCGCGAGGTGACGGCGAGAGTCCAAGCTGGACGCGCGAGGCGTTTTTGCTAGGTTTGCCCCATGTCGAAACCAGCCAAGGCCGCTGAACTCGCGGCCAAAGCCAGTTTGCCGTTTGAGGAGGCGCTCCAGAAACTCGAAGCCGTCGTGGAAGCGATGGAATCCGAGGATTTGCCTTTGGAAACGCTCATCAAACGCTATGAGGAAGGCGTGAAGCTGGCGCAAGCCTGCCAGACCCGGCTCGCCGAGGCGGAGCTGAAGATTTCGCAGTTGGAGAAGACTGCGGCGGGCGAATTGAAGCTCAAGCCGCTCGCCGCCGATTTGACCGAAGAATGATTTTATGAACCGATACCTAGACATGGTTGACGGACCGGATCACGTGAAGAAACTCACGCTGACGCAACTGCAGACGCTCGCGGAAGAAATCCGGCACGAGCTGATTGAGGGGCTCGCCAAAGGCGGCGGGCATCTCGGCCCGAACCTCGGCGTCGTGGAACTGACCATTGCGTTGCACCACGTTTTCAGCACGCCGAAGGACAAAATGGTTTGGGACGTGAGCCATCAGATTTACGTCCACAAGCTGCTCACCGGGCGCAAGGATCGCTTCCGCACCATCCGCCAGACGGACGGGCTGAACGGCTTCGCGCTCCGCACGGAGAGCGCGCACGACAGCTTCGGCGCGGGGCACGCGGGCACGGCTTTGTCCGCCGCGCTCGGCATGTGCGCGGCGCGCGACCAGAAGAAGACCGACGAAAACGTCGTCTGCATCTTCGGCGACGCGGCGTTGACGAACGGCATTTCCTTCGAGGCTCTGAACAACATTTCGCACACGACCAAGAAGTTCATCGGCATCCTCAACGACAACGAATGGAGCATCGCCAAGAACGTCGGCGCGATTTCCGCCTACCTCAACAAGCTCATCACGCATCCGAGCTACAACAAATTGTCGAAGGAGTTCGAGACCTTCGTCAAGAAGCTGCCCAAGGGCGAACTCGCTCTGCGCCTCGCGCACAAGGCCGAGGAAGGTTTCAAGGGCGCGGTCAATGCCGTCAGCCTCCAGCCCGCCGGCAACCCCGTGGACATGGACGGCCGCGGCGGTCACGGCTCGCCCGTGTTGTTCGAGGAAATGGGCGTGCGCTATCTCGGCCCGATTGACGGTCACGATTTGCCGCTGCTCATCAGCACGCTGCAATTTGCCAAGACCTGCGACTCGCCCATCGTCATCCACGTCCTCACGAAGAAGGGCAAGGGCTACGAGGCCGCGATCAAGTCGCCGGAGAAATTCCACGGCACCGGGCCTTACGACGTCGCCACCGGTAATACCGCGCCCGCCAAGCCCGGCACGCCGCCGGCCTATCAGGACGTCTTCGGTGCGACGATGGTCAAGCTCTGCCAGAAAGACACGAGCGTCGTCGGCATCACCGCCGCGATGCCCAGCGGCACCGGCTTGAAGGCGTTGGAGAAGGCCATGCCCGAACGTTACTACGACGTCGGCATCGCCGAGGAACACGCCGTCATCTTCGCCGCCGGCATGGCGACGATGGGCTTCCGGCCCGTCTGCGCGATTTATTCCAGCTTCCTGCAACGCGCCTACGACTGCATCCACCACGACGTTTGTTTGCAGGACTTGCCGGTGATTTTCTGCATGGACCGCGCCGGGCTTTCCGCCAACGACGGCCCCACGCACCACGGCCTGTTCGACATCGCGTATCTGCGCTGCCTGCCGAACGTCGTTGCCATGGCCCCCGCCAACGAGGACGAACTCGCCGACATGATGTTCACCGCCACGCACCAGAACCATCCCGCGTTCATTCGCTACCCGCGCGGCGCGGCGGAAGGCGTGCCCGTGAAAGACCAGCCCAAGCTCCTCGAAGTCGGCAAGGCGGAAGTGCAGCAGAACTTCGCCAGCAACGGCAAACGCAAGGTCGCCATCTTCGGCCTCGGCGCGATGAATTCCATCGCCCGTCGCGCCGCCGCGCAGCTCGCGACGGAAGGCTACGATGTCGCCCTCATCAACCCGCGCTTCACCAAGCCGCTGGATGCCGGCACGCACGAATTCTTCGGCAAAGCCGCCGACGTGGTCGTGACGCTGGAAGACCACGCGCTGATGGGCGGCTACGGCTCGTCCGTGCTGGAACTGTTCAGCGAGAAAGCCATCAGCACGCCCGTGGTGCGCATCGGCTGGCCGGATCAATTCATCGAACACGCCACCACGCAGGACGAACTCCGCCGCAAATACGGCCTGTCCGTCGAGAACACCGTGGCCAAGGTCAAGGCGCAGTTCGGCGAAGCCGCCGCGCCGGCGGCGAAACAGATTGCCGCGATGGCATAATGAAAGTCCGGCGACCAGCGGTTCGGTTGGCGTTCACGCTGATTGAACTGCTGGTCGTCATCGCCAGCATCGGGATTCTTGCTGCGATGCTGCTGGCAACTTTTTCGCGTGGTATGGGAAGTGCGCGTCGCATCAGTTGCGTGAACAATGTCCGCCAACTTGGTCAAGCGATACAGCAATTCGTCGGTGATAATCACGTCTATCCGCTCGACACAAATCCAGATTTTGGCAAGGGTGCGTATCCAAATCATTACGATTTCTGGAACATTGCTTTGGAACATGAAATGGGAAAAGAAAGCAGCTCACATGACACAGCATTTGAATCAAAAGGAATTTGGAAATGTCCTTCATTGAAACGTCCCGTCAGTTTTCCATCAAACCAAGTCTACGTTTCCTATGGCTACAATACTTATGGGATTCTCGGAAAAGTAGCCTTCGGCTCAAACTCACTGGTTCACTGGGATTCATCAGGAATCGGCAGGCAATTTGGCAACTCGCGGCTTTCAGCCCCGCCAGTGTCGGAATCGGAAGTGGTTAGTCCAAGCGAAATGATGGCGTTGGGTGACGGATTTTCTGGCAATAATGGCTTTGTGGGAGGAGGTGAGTCTGTGCTGATGAGAGTTTACGATAAGCCGCCTTATCTATTGGACACCAAAGAGCCATTTTCAAGGCATCAAGGCAAAGCCAACGTGGTGTTTTGCGACGGCCATGTGGAATCGCCAACGCTGCAATTCCTGTTTGAAGACACCAGCGAAGCCGCCTTGCGCCGCTGGAATCGCGACCACCAACCCCACCGCGAACGGCTTGCGCAATGAAAATTCCGCGACAAGGAATTCGTTCTGCTTTCTCGCTGATTGAACTGCTGGTCGTCATCGCTATCATCGGGATTCTTGCTGCGCTGCTGCTGACGGCGGTGGCTCAAGCCAAAGGAAAAGCATTGCGGATTCAATGCGCCAACAATGTGCGGCAATTGGGAATCGCACTGCAGGGATTTGTGCAGGGCAATCGTGTCTATCCTCTGTTTGTAAACCCAGACTCCCGCAAAGGCCCTTATCCCGAACACAACGGAAGTTGGGTGAGCGCCTTGCAGCGTAGTGAGCTTTCAACCTCTACGAATCGCATCCGCGCGAGTCAGTATCTCAGTCAGGGAGTTTGGAAATGCCCTGCCGCAAACAAGCCGGCGGCCTTGCCGCCCGGCAAGGGATACTTGAGCTATGGTTACAACTGTTATGGGCTGACCCGACCGACGGACACAAATTCGCTCGGCCTAGGCGGACACAATGTTTGGGATTTTTCTCATAATACACTTCCGCCTGCTCCACCTGTGCATGAATCAGAAGTTGTCAGTCCAAGTGAGATGATGGCAGTCGGCGATAATTTTTACGGCGGTAATGGCATTATCGGGGATGGTGGACTGGCGTTGGGACGAACCTGTGGCTTGCAAGATGATGCTGGAAGAACCAAAAGAAGTTATGCCCGCCATCAAGGTAAAGCCAACGTGGTGTTTTGCGACGGCC
>JAPLTZ010000305.1 GCA_026397895.1 Verrucomicrobiota bacterium
GGCATGGTCGCCGCCGCCGGACTGGACGTTTTCGAGCCGGAGCCGTTGCCCGCCGACCATCCATTCCGCAAACATCCGGCCATCACGCTCACGCCGCACCTCGGCGCCAGCACGAAAGAGGCGCAGGAAAAATGCGGCATCGAAGTCGCCGAAGTGCTGACCTCCTACCTGCTCACCGGCGAAGTCCGCAACGCCGTCAACCTTCCCTTCCTCGACGCCAAGACCTACGAGCAGGTGAAGCCCTACATGACGCTCGGCACGGCGCTCGGCAAACTGCTCGCCCAGCTCGCGCCCGCGCAAGTGGACAAGCTGCACATCACCTACGGCGGCAAGGCGCACGACCTGCCGAACATTGACCCCATCACCCGCGCCGTGCTGCAAGGTTTTCTCTCGCGGGCGTCTGTGAAGGACTTGAACAACATCAACGTCCGCAGCATCGCCAGCACCCTCGGCATCACCGTCGAGGAAAAACGCTCCACCGAACCCGTGACCTTCAACGAATGGCTGCACGTGCAGGCCTTCAACGGCGCGGAGAAGGTCATTTCCGCCGGCGGCACATTCTTCGGCTCGCCCAACAACCCACGCATCGTCCGCCTGTTCAGCACGCCCGTGGAAATCCCCATCAGCGGCACTTTGCTGATGCTGAACAACAAGGACCGGCCCGGCATCGTCGGCTACCTCGGCACGCTGATGGGCAAACACAAGATCAACATCGCCAGCATGAGCATGAACCGCGACAGCATGGGCGGCAAGGCGCTCACCGTGCTGAACCTCGACAGCGCGCCCTCGCCCGAAGCGTTGGCCGAAATCCAAAAAGACCCGGACATCAGCAACGTCCGCGTCATCGAACTTTGAACGCTTTCCGCCGCCAACCATCAAACACAAACCAATTATGAACCAAACCAAAACCATCGCTTTCCTCGGCGCGCTCGCGCTCGCGGCGGCGTCCACCACCTTCGCCGTGACCGCCACCGCGACGGACACCAACCAACCCGCCGCCAAGGCCGAACCGCCCTTCTCCGATCCCGTGATCGCCAAGGGCAAGGACATCGAGATCAAGCGCAGCCAGCTCGACGAAGCCTTCGTCACCGCCAAGGCCGCCGCCGCCGCCCGCGGCATGCAGATCTCCGACGCCGAGCGCGACATGCTCCAGGCCCGCCTGCTCGACGAAATGATCGTCAGCAAAATCCTCGCCGCCAAGGCCACCGCCGCCGACAAGGACAAGGCCAAGGAATCCGCGCAGAAATTCATCGCCGAAAGCCGCAAGTCCTTCCCCAGCGAGGAAAAATTCCTCGAACGCCTCAAACTCAACAAGCTGAACAGCGTGAATGAACTTGAGGAAAAACTCATCGGCGAAGCGCTCCCCAACCTCGTCATCGAGCGCGAGATGAAGGCGCTCGTGAAGGTCACCGACGCCGACGTGAAAAAGTTCTACACCGACAACCCCGACAAATTTGAAAAGCCGGAAATGGTCAAGGCCGCCCACATCCTCGTCGGCACCAAGGACGCCGAAGGCAAAGACCTGACCGACGCCGACAAGGCCGCCAAAAAGAAAAAGGCCGATGACCTGCTCGCCCGCGCCAAGAAGGGCGAGGACTTCGCCAAGCTCGTCAAGGACAACTCCGACGACCCCGGCTCCAAGGACACCGGCGGCGAATACGAATTCCCGCGCGGCCAGATGGTGCCGGAGTTTGAGACCGCCGCGTTCGGCCTGAAGAAAGCCGGCGACATCAGCGACGTGGTGACCACGACCTTCGGCTACCACATCATCAAGCTCGTCGCCAAGACCCCGTCCAAGACCATCCCGCTCGTCGAGGCGTCGCCGCGCATCAGCGAATTCCTCCTGCGCCAGGGCGCGGGCAAGCTCATCCCCGGCTACGTCGA
>JAPLTZ010000357.1:0-2262 GCA_026397895.1 Verrucomicrobiota bacterium
GGTGCACGCCGGCTGCGCCAAGGTGCTGCGCGAGCATTTCACGCTGGAGCCGGCCCGCAGCGAGGCCGAAGGCAGCCGCGTGGTGCTGGAGGCCGGCTTTGACGCCGCGCGCAACCGCCTCACCGGCAACGTCACCGGCGCAACCATCGTGCGCGCGGCCAACAGCACCGGCATCAGTGGCACGTTTTCCAGCACGAACGTCATTGGCAGTTACACCACGACGCTTCATTACAACGCCAATTCCATTACGGTGGACTTGACTTCACCGCCGCATCTGGCCATCACAGCCGTCAACGGCGGCGGCAATCCCAGCGCGGGAACTGGCTTCAGCGTCACCGTCCAGACGCAGAGCGGCACGGGCGCGGCGATGAACGTTGCTTCCGACACCGCAGTGCTCTTGAGCCTCAACACCGGCAGCGGCACACTGGGCGGGACGCTCACCGGCACAATCACCGCCGGAAACAATTCCGCCACCATCAGCGGCGTGACCTACACGAAAGCGGAGAGCGGCGTGGTGCTCACGGCCACGCGCACCAGCGGCGACACCTTTGCGTCAGGCAGCAGCGCGCCGTTCACGGTGAATGCTGGAGCAGCGGCGAATTTGGCGCTGACTTCCGGCAACAATCAGAACAATCTCGTCGGCAGCGCGCTCGCCAGTCCGTTTGTTGTGACCGTGACCGATGCAAACGGGAATGCAGTCGCTGGAACAAATGTGACTTTTGCCATTGCGAGTGTGCCCGACGGCGCAACGGGACAATCGTTGAGCGTCACCAACGCGACGACGGCCGCGAACGGCCAAGCTTCAAGCATTTTAACTTTAGGCAACACCGTCGGCACTTACACCGTGACCGCAACCTCGGGAAGTCTGACCGGCAGCCCTGTCACGTTCACCGCCACCGGCACGCCGATTCCGCCGACCAAACTCGTCGTCACTTCCGTCAACGGCGGCGCGAGTCCCGCCGCCGGCACGCCGTTCAGCGTGACCGTGCAGGCGCAGGATTCCGTCGGCACGCCGCGAAATGTTTTCGCCGACACGGCGGTGACTTTGGTGCGCACCAGTGGCAGCGGCACGCTGGGCGGCACGCTCACCGGTGTGATTTCCAACGGCACAAGCTCGCTGATCATCACCGGCGTCACTTACACCAAGGCGGAAACGAATGTGGCAATTACCGTTTCAACCAACAGCGGCATGAGCCTGACGGCGGGCAGCAGCGCGCCGTTCACCGTGACGCCCGGCGCGGCTGCCAGCATCGCGCTGACTTCCGGCAACGGCCAAAGCGGAAATCTCCTCACCGCGTTGCCGAGTCCGTTCGTCGTAACCGTGACGGATGCGAATTCAAATTTAGTTGCCGGCGCGAGCGTGACGTTTGCCGTCGCCTCTGTGCCCGGCGGCGCAACCGGACAATCGTTAAGCGTCACCAACGCAACGACCGGCGCGAACGGCCAGGCGTCGAGCGTTCTCATCATCGGCAACCAGACCGGCGCTTACACCGTGACGGCGACCTCGGGCAGTTTGATCGGCAGCCCTGTGACCTTCAACGCCACCGGCGCGATCATTCCGCCGACGAAGCTTGCCATCACCTCGGTCAACGGCGGTGCAAATCCTGCCGCCGGTTCGCCGTTCAGCGTGGTCGTGCAATCGCAGGACGCGGGCGGCGTGCCGCGAAATGTTCAGGCCGACACCGCCGTCACGCTCGCGTTGACGACCGGCAGCGGCATGTTGGGGGGCACGCTCACCGGCACGATTTCCAGCGGTAGCAACTCCGTCACGCTCTCCGGCGTCACTTACACCAAGGCTGAGTCTGGCGTGGTGCTGACGGTTTCGACGAACAACGGCATGAGCCTGACGGCGGGCAACAGCGCACCGTTCACCGTGAACGCCGGTGCGGCGGCGAATCTCGCGCTGACTTCCGGAAACAATCAAAGCGGACTCACGACTTCCAATCTCGCGAGTCCCTTCGTCGTGACGGTGACGGATGCGAATGCTAATCCGGTTTCGGGCGCGAGTGTGACCTTCGCCATCGCTTCCGTGCCGGGCGGCGCGACGGGACAATCGTTGAGCGTCACCAACGCGACGACTGCCGCTAACGGTCAGGCTTCAAGTCTTTTGAAAGTGGGCAGCCTCGGCGGCGCTTACACTGTGACCGCCACTGCGGGAATTTTGAATGGCAGCCCGGTCACCTTTACCGCCAGCGCCGTGCTGCCGTGGGATGGCAAGACTTGCATCTACGACGCGAGCACCGCCGCCAGCGATGGTGCGCA
>JAPLTZ010000357.1:2407-7520 GCA_026397895.1 Verrucomicrobiota bacterium
CACCGCCACAAATTTCTGGACGGACACCAAGAACATCGTCTGGCCGAACACGACGACGAGCATGGCGGTTTTCGGCGCGGGCAACGGCGCGGCTGGCGTGGTAACCGTCGGCACGGTGAACGCGAACGGTATCACCTTCAATCCGCCGGGCGCGGGCAGCTATACTTTGACTAACGGCACAATCACGCTCGTCGGCACGACGCCGCCGATTTCGGCGACGAACAATATTTCCGGAACGGTCGCCTCGTCGCTTACCGGCTCGGCGGGTTTGACCAAGACCGGCGCGGGCACGGTGGTGCTGGCCGGCGCAAACAGTTTCACCGGTGTCACGACGGTCAGCAATGGCATGCTGACGCTGGATTATTCGAGCCAGGACAATTCCAAATTGGCGGACGCCTCGACGCTGACACTCGCCGGCGGCACGCTCAACTTGAACGGCGGCACGCACACCGAAATCGTCAGCGGCACGACGCTCTCGCCGACAGCCTCGCGCGTGACGCGCACCGTCGGCGCGGCGACGCTGCAAATGGGAACAATCGCGCAGAGCAGCGGCGGCACGCTGGACATTGGCGCGTCGGGCATCGCCACGGCCAACAATGCCAACAATGCCAACGGCATTCTTGGCGGCTGGACGACGGTTGCCGGCACGGATTGGGCGGCAACCGCGGTATCGGCGGCCAACACACCCGTAACCGCGCTCGCGAGTTATTATTCCACGGCGGCCGGAGGAAATACCGCGTCCAATTACGTTGCAAAGAACATTGATGTTGTCAGCAGTCCGACGGTTGGCGCGATGACGCCGAATACGCTGCGGTTTAATTCCGCCGCCGCGAATGTCGTCACGTTGACGGGCAATTGCACGCTTGGCGCGAATGCGTCGGCCACGCCGGGCGGTGTGCTCGTCACGCCGAATGTCGGCAACAACGTTTCGCGTCTCGCTGGCAGCGGGTTACTCGGGTGCTACGCCTTCGCGTCCACCTACGTTTATCTGCAACAATGGAACACGGCCAACGTGTTGCAGATTGATTGTCCGCTCAACGACAGCACGGCGAATTTTGTGAAGACCGGTCCGGGCACGGTCGTGCTCAACGGCGGCACGCCGAGCACCTACGATTATTTCAACGGCTTCGTCATCAACCAGGGTGCGGTGCTGTTCAACACGAACAATTATTACAACGGCCCGCTCACTGTGCGTAACGGCGGCGTCATGGGCGGCAACGGCGCTTACATGGACGCCGTGACCGTGAACGCCGGCGGCGCGCTTCAGCCGTCGCTTTCCGGCAGCACGAACACGCTCACGCTGGCCAGCGCGACAGCGCCAACGTTCAGCGCGGGCGCGGCTTTGCGGGTGCGCGTGCCGACGCCGACGGCGGCGGACAAAGTTTATTTGAGCAGTGCCACACCGGTGTTCAACTGCGCGAATCTCGACCTCGTGATGGACACCACCGGTCTTTCGGCGAACGCCACGAACCTGACCATCGTGCAAACGGCCAACGGCTCAGGAGTCAGCGGCACATTTCGCAGCGTCAGCGTCACGGCCAATTTCAACGCGACGGTGCATTACAACGCGAATTCCGTCACGGTGGATTTGATCGGCATCCCGCCGACCCGGCTGGCCATCACCCAAATCAACGGCGGTTTCCCGCTCAGCGCGGGCGCGCCGTTCAGCGTGGTGGTGCAGGCGCAGGACGCGACCGGCACGCCGCGCTTCGGTAGCACGGCGACGAATGTCACGCTGCAACTGGCCACCGGCAGCGGCACGCTCGCCGGCAATTTGACGGGAGTGATTCCCGCCGGCAGCAGTTCGGTGACCATCAGCGGCGTGACTTACGACACCGCGCAGGGCGGCGTGTCAATCGCCGCGACGAACACCGGCGGTTCGCTGGCGTCCGGCACAAGCGCGCCGTTCACGGTGAACCCGGCGGCGGATCATTTTGTCATCACCGGCATCGCGACGCTGCAGACGGCAGGCACGCCCATCACCGGCTTCACCATCACGGCCCAGGACGCGGGGAACAACACGCTGACTTCATTTTATGGCACGGTGACTTTCGGCGGCACGGCGGGCGGCACGGGAACTTCGCCGCAGTTCAACGCGGGCGTTTGCACCAATGCGACGGTGACGCCGACGCAGGCGGGCACAAATCTCACCATCACCGTGAGCGACGCGCTCGGCCACACGGGTTCGACGTTCATCACGAGTTTGTATCCCGGCCCGGTGAGCCAGTTCCTGATTTTGCCGGTGACCATCGCGTCGGCCACGGCAGGCGTCCCGCTGACTCTCGGCAGCATCGTGCCGGTTGATGCCAACGGAAAATTTTGCAACTACGGGCCGAATACATTCAACGGCACGGTGACCTTCGGCGGCACGGCGGGTGCGACCAGCGCGACCAGTTTTACCGGCGTATTGAACAACGCGGTGGTGACTCCGACGAGCGCCGGCAGCGCGAAGACCGTCACCGTGAACGACGGCGCGGGCCACACCGGTTCGGCCACCATCACGACGGTGTTTGCGGGTGCGCCCGCGACGCTCGCCAAAACTTCTGGCGACAATCAAACCGGGTTGGCGAACGCGGGCTTGGCGAATCCCCTCGTGGTGACCGTGACCGACGCTTATGGCAATCCGGCCAGCGGCACGAATGTCACTTTCTCCGCCAGCGGCGGCTCGGTGAATCCATCGGTGGTGGCGACCGACACGAACGGCCAGTCCGCGACGTATTTCACTCTGGGCACGAATCTTGGCAGCTACACCCTCACGGCGACGTGCGGCGTGTTGATGCCCGTGACGTTCACGGCAACGGCGAATCCGCCGCTCGCGAACCTGTTGATCAATGGTGGTTTTGAATCCGCCAGTCCGTATGTTTATCCGGGATACCCGAACAAAAACGGAACGGGTGGATCACCGGGAACTTATTACAGCGTGACGAACTGGGTGCTGACCTTCACCGGGACGGACAGCGGCAGCGGGACGCATCCGCCTGCGCCGCCGGTGAATCGCGGATACATTGTCTCCACGCCTTCGGAAACGGTGGCGGAAGGCAAACAGGGATTGGGGCTTTCCTGCACCATGCTCTGCACGCTGGAGACGCTGCCCGCCAGCCGCCCGGCGGTGCAACCGAACACCCAGTATGGCTTCAAGTTCGCGATGCATTATTCGGGCAAGGATCAATTTGCCGGAATGATCTGGTATGATTTCGCCGGCAACGTCATCAAACGCTCCACCAACCAATTCCGCATTCCTGTCACCTCGGAGAGCAGCGGCTGGGGTTACTCTTACCTGTATGACACTTCGCCCGCCAACGCGGCGACCGTGTCGGCCTATTTCCAATTTGACAGCGGCTTCGTTGAACTCGACGACTTCTACATTTCCACCAAATTGCCGCCGGCAGTGAACGTTGGTTCAGGCCGCTCCATTTTGGTGGGTGACACCGTGACGCTTGCGGCAACGGCGACCGAACCCGACGGCAGCCCGCTCACCTACAGTTGGTCGCAAACCGGCGGCCCGCACACATTAGTCATCAGCAATGCGAACACCTTGACGCCAACCGTCAACGGATTCAACGCGGCGACGAATTACACTTTGCTGCTGACCGTGAGCGACGGTGCGAATGTGACGACGAACGCCATTGTCATCAGTGCCGTTGATCCTTCCGGGAATCTGCTCGTCAACGATGCCGGCTTTGAGAAATGCGGTTCAATTTATCCAAGCGCGAAGACCGTGGGTTACACCGATACGACCATGCCGGGCTGGATTGAATATTGGGCCGAGGCCGACAGCGGAGTGAAAAACACCTTGCCGCTAAACCAGGCTTGGGCGCCCAGCGCCACTTACGAGCCGCCCATGCCGACGGGCAGCACCTATGGTTGGGGTGTCAGCGCCACCGGGCCGTATTGGTTGGAGACCGCACCGGCAAATCGCGCGCCTGTGCGGCCGGGACAGCTTTACACGCTCTCGTTTTACACGCGGTTTGCGATGCACTCCCAATATCAGGCGATTCGCTGGTATGACCTCAACGGCAATCTCATCAGCCAGACGACCAATGCAGCTTATGGCGACCCGTATCACAGCACTTGGACCTGGTTCTATTTCAACGGCGTCGCGCCCGCCAACGCCGCATCGGCGTCCGCATATTATTACGGCCTCGGGGACACCACCTTTTCGAAAGGGCAGAACAAAAATGTGCCCGGCTACGTCGAACTGGACAGCTTCGAGTTGCGCACGAACAATCCGCCGGTGATTTTTGCCGGCCCGGCGCAGGCGGGCTTCACGAACACCTACAATCTCGCGGCCACGGCGTATTCGCCAAACGGCTCGCCGCTGATGTTCTCGTGGACGCAAGTCGGCGGGCCGGGCACGGCGACCTTCGGCAACGCCGCCGCCACCAACTCCACCGTGACCTTTAGTGCGCCGGGCATTTACACGCTGAAACTTTCCGTCGGCGACGGCATCTACACCGTTTCCAGCACGGTCAACATCAATTACCTCGGCGACTATTACGGCAACCTGCTCGGCGCGAACTACAGCTTTGAAGATCCCAGCGCGCCGATTTACATCGAGTCTACCGGCCAGACAGATTACTCGATTCCCGGCTGGATCGTGAACTTCACCGTGCCGACGGTGAACCCGCTCATGGGCAACAATGTCGGCTTGATGAACATCACCACCGCGGCTAATGGCGCGGCGGCCGACGGCACGAACGCGCTTTACATGGACTGCTACGCGGGCGGTTCGGTGACGATCGAGACTGCGCCGAGTTCGCGCGCCCCCATCTTCGAACCGGGGCAGGTGTATCAGCTCCAATTCGCGCAGTCGCTCGTGCCCAATGACGCGCTCGCCGGGATCAAATGGTATGACGCCGCCGGAAATTTCATCAGCTCAAACGCGTTCAAACCCAGCGGCACGAGTTATCCGCTGTTTGTCGCGACGCAGAGAAAATTCGCCGCGCCGACGAACGCCGCCTGGGCGGGAATTTATTATTACATGGATGGCGGCTTCAATATGGTGGACAACTTTTCCATTTTCCGGCAGACGAACAACGATCCGCCGACGGTTTACGCCGGCGTGGAGATGACTCGCGCGCAGGGTGTGCCGGTCATGCTCGCGGGCGCGGCC
>JAPLTZ010000099.1 GCA_026397895.1 Verrucomicrobiota bacterium
ACCTTGGATGCGCCGAACAGCGAGTGCGTCGACTGGTCGATGCGGAAGGTTTCCGCGATGCCGTGCGCGTACTCGGCGTCGGCGTAGTCCCAGCGCGTCTCGAGTTCCGTCAGCCGCAACTCGTTGGGTGCATCGCCGTACACCTTGTTCGTGCTGAAATGCACGAAGGGTGCCTCGGGCGCATGCCGCCGTGCGGCCTCCAGCAGGTTGAGCGTGCCCACGGCGTTCGTGTCGAAGTCGTCGAACGGAATCGCGGCGGCGCGGTCGTGCGAGGGTTGCGCGGCAGTGTGAACGATGACGTCGGGCTTGACGGTCTTCAACAGTGCGAGCACGCCGGCGCGGTCGCGGATGTCGAGTTCGTGGTGCGAGAAACCTTTGAGCGTGGCGGCGAGGCGTTGCTGATTCCAGCGCGTGTCGCCCTGCGGGCCGAAGAAGACCGCGCGCTGGTTGTTGTCCACGCCGTGGACGGCAAAACCTTGCGCGGCGAAAAAGACGCAGACTTCCGAGCCGATGAGGCCGGACGATCCGGTGACGAGGATTTTCTTGGGCATGTCGCGAAAGTTTTACCCGAGGAAATCGTGTGCGTCGCGTGCCCGTAAAAAACCTCCGCGCTCTCCATCAGCGTCTCGGACAGCGTCGGATGCGGATGCACGCAGTTGGTCAAGTCCTTCGCCGTCGCGCCCAACTCCACCGCCAGCACGCCCTCGGCGATGAGCTCGCCCGCGCCCGGCCCGGTGATACCCACGCCCAGAATCTTCTCCGTCACCGGGTCAATCACCAGCTTCGTCAGCCCGTCCACGCGGTCGAGCGTCAACGAACGGCCATTCGCGCCCCACGGGAATTTTGCGATGGCCACGGTGATGTTTTTCGCCTTCGCCTCGGCCTCGGTCAGGCCGCACCACGCGACTTCGGGGTCGGTGTAAACCACGGCTGGCATGACGAACTGCGCCTTGCCGCCGCTCTTGCCCGTGATGGCTTCCACCGCCAACCGCGCCTCGCGGCTGGCCTTGTGCGCCAGCATCGCGCCGCCCACCACGTCGCCGATGGCGAAGATGTTCTCGTCGGCGGTCTGCAGCCGCTCGTTGACGACCACGAAGCCGCGCTCGGTGCGGGCGACCTTCGTGTTTTCCAGACCGAGGCCATCGGTGTTCGGCACGCGGCCGATGGCGACGAGCACGCGGTCGTAGGTTTCGCTGACGGTCTGGCCATTGAACTCCATCTCCGCCTGAATGCCTGCGGGCGTGGCGGCGAGTTTCGTGATTTTCGTCTTGAGCCGGACTTCCTTGAAATGCTTTTTCGCGAACAACGCCACGGGCCGCGCCAGGTCCGCGTCCGCGCCGGTGAGAATCGCGTCCAGCGCCTCGACCAGCGTGACCTTGCTGCCGAGCGCGGCATAGACCGTGCCCAACTCCATCCCGATTGCGCCGCCGCCGACCAGCAGCAGGCTCTGGGGAATATCCGCGATCTCCAACGCGCCACACGAAGTCATCACGCGCTCATCGCTGATGTCAAACGTCCGCGGCAGCGCAGCCTTTGAGCCGGTGGCGATGATGGCTTTGGCAAATTCAATCCGCTGCGCGCCCGCCGCCGTCTCGACAGTGAGCGTGGTGGAATTTTCAAACCGCGCGTCGCCCTGCACCACCTTCACGCCGCGTTTCTGCGCAAGGAACGCGATGCCGCCGGCCAGCTTGGTGAGGATGCCGTCCTTCCAAGCGTGCAGCTTGGCCAAATCAATCTGCGGCGGTGCGAAAACGATGCCGCGATTCGCCGAATCCTTCGCGGCGGAAATCTGATGCGTGGCGTTCAGCAAAGCCTTGGACGGGATGCAACCGCGATTCAGGCACACGCCGCCGAGCCGCGCGTCGCGCTCGACGAGGACGACCTGTTTGCCGAGGTCCGCCGCGTAAAAAGCCGCCGCGTATCCGCCCGGCCCCGCGCCGATGACAACGATTTCAGTTTTGATTGTTTCCATTTTGGTTCGCAAATCCTATACGATGCCGCCGTCCGATAAAATGAAATATCTCGACCTCACCCTGCCCTCCCCGGCGGAGAACATCGCCTGCGACGAGCAGTTGCTCGACGACGCCGAACGCGGCGATGGCGGTGAAGTTTTGCGCGTGTGGGAATCGCCGCAACCGTTCGTCGTCGTCGGCTACGGGAACACAATTGCGACCGAGGTGGACGTGGCGGCGTGCGCGGCGCGGGGGATTCCGGTGCTGCGGCGCTGCTCCGGCGGCGGCACGGTGGTGCAAGGCCAGGGCTGCCTGAGCTACGCGCTCATCCTGAACATCGCCGCCAACCCGGAGTTGCGGAACGTCACCGCCGCGAACCGTTTCATCATGGAACGCAACCGCAGGACAATTGCGGAATGCGGAGTGCGGAGTGCGGAATCCATCGCCGTGCAAGGTCACACCGACCTCACTTTGGACGGCCTCAAGTTTTCCGGTAACGCGCAGCGGCGGCGGCGGCAGTTCATCTTATTCCACGGCACGTTCCTGCTGAACTTCGACCTCGCGCTTATCAGCGAGCTGCTGCCCCTACCCTCGCGCCAGCCGTGCTACCGCGAGGCGCGCCCGCACGAAAAGTTTCTGACGAATCTGGATTTGCCCGCAGTAGCGGTGAAGGCGGCATTGCGGCGGGCGTGGCGGATCGAATAATTTTTCGTGTGTTTCGTGTGTTTCGTGGTTAAACATTCCCCCGCATGAGCCAACTCAACAATCAGGTCGCAGTCGTCACGGGCGCGGGCCGGGGCATCGGTCGCGCCATCGCGTTGAAATTCGCCGCCGAGGGCGCGGATGTCGTGTGTGTCTCCCGCACGCAGGAAAATTCCGAGAAGGTCGCCGCTGAAGTCCGCGCGCTGGGCCGCAAAGCCTGGGCGCACGCCGTGGACGTGGCGGATTCCGCCGCCGTCGCCGCCGCCGCCGAAAAAATTCTCACCGAGGCCGGCAGGGTGGACATCCTTGTGAACAACGCCGGAGTCACCCGCGACGGCCTGCTCATGCGCATGAGCGACGCCGACTGGGACACCGTGCTGGATACGAATCTCAAGGGCGCGTTCCTCGTCACGAAGGCGTTCGTGCGCGCATTCATCAAACAACGCAGCGGCCGCGTCATCAACATTTCGTCGGTCATCGGCCTCATCGGCAACGCGGGGCAGTGCAATTATTCCGCGAGCAAGGCGGGCCTCATCGGTTTCACGCAGTCGTCGGCGCGCGAACTGGCGTCGCGCGGCATCACGGTCAACGCCATCGCGCCCGGCTTCATCGAGACGGACATGACGGCGGAGCTGAAACCGGAGATGCGCGAAGCCCTGTTGAAGCAGATTCCGCTGAATTGCTTCGGCAGCGCGGAGGATATCGCGAGTGCGGCGCTTTACCTCGCCGGGGCGACGGGGCGTTACGTCACCGGGCAGGTGTTGACCGTGGACGGCGGCATGGTGATGTAAAGTCTTTTGTCGCCGGGACGGGATAAAAGTTTGGATTCAAAGCTTGACCCTCCGGCGATCGGACGTTTAGATAACGGCAACCTTAACTGGAAATATTTATGGCTGACAAATCAATCGAACAACAAGTCAAAGACATCATCGTTGAACAACTGGGCGTGACCGCCGACCAGGTGACGCCGGAAGCGAAATTCGTCGAAGACCTCGGCGCGGATTCGCTCGACGTCGTCGAACTCGTCATGGCGCTCGAAGAAAAATTCGGCCGCGAAATCCCCGACGAACAGGCGGAAAAGCTCCTCACCGTCGGCGACGTGATCAAGTTCATCGAGGAAACGAGCAAGTAATCGCCAACCACCATTTCGGGGCAGTTTCGGCTGGACACAGCTTAAACTGCCCCGTTTCATTTTGTCATGGCCACCAACTGGACCGAACGCAGAGTAGTTGTCACCGGCATGGGCGTCGTCACGCCGCTCGGCCACCAACTCGAAACCTTCTGGCAAAACCTCATCGCCGGCCAGTGCGGCATCGGCCCGATCACGCACTTCGACGCCGCCGCGTTCGACTGCCGCATCGCCGCCGAAGTCAAAAACTTCGATCCCACGCCCGCCTTCCCCTCGCCCAAGGAAGTCCGCCGCACCGACCGCTTCACGCAATACGGCGTCTATGCCGCGCACCAGGCGTTGCTTGATTCCGGTCTGGACCTGAACAAGGTCAACTGCGACGAAATCGGCTCGTTCATCGGCTCCGGCATCGGCGGCCTCTACACCACCGAGGAGCAGCACAAAATCCTGTTGAGCCGCGGCCCGGGGCGTTTGTCGCCGTTCATGATCCCCATGCTCATCCTCA
>JAPLTZ010000368.1 GCA_026397895.1 Verrucomicrobiota bacterium
GCGACCACCGCTTCGGCGTGGCGCGCTGTTTTTCCAACTCCACCACCGCTTCGCGGCGCAGGCGGTTCAACTCGCTCATCGGCAACATGGCTTCGCCCGCGAGTTCGTTTTTCAATTTGCCGAGGCAGAATGGCGTGCCGCCTAGCCGGCCCAGTTGTTCGCGCAGACGTTCCGTCGTGAGCGGTTGCTTCTCGGCCGCTGCTAGCGGCATGGCGGATTCCACCTTCGCGACATGGCCTTCGTCGTCGCGCGCGATGAGCGTGAGCGGCTTGCCGGCGAGACCGTGAACTTCCAGATGCAGCGGGCGTTGAAAACGGATTTTATCGCCCTCGAACGTCTGGCGCAGGCGCTTGTCGAGTTCGGGGTCGTTCGTCTTCCAAACCTTGTCGCCGACATGGACGCGGGAGAAGTCAATGTGGTCGTGCGCGAATTTCAACTCGACTTCGGCATTCTTGAGTTTGAATTTCGAATCGTTGATTTCATACACCCGCCCGCCTTCCTCCTTCTCCGCCGGTTTGCCGGCGTCGAATACGATGCCGTCGCCGAGCTTGAGCGGGGCTTGCAGTTTCAGCGCGACGCTGTCGCGGGAGACGCGGGCGACTTCGCCGAGGAAGACGCCGCGTTTCTTGCCGAAGCGGGCGTGGACGAGCACCTGGTTGTTCGTGCCGCCGAACCAGCCGGTGAACAGGCCGCGCGAAAACGACATCTCCATTTCATACTGCGGAGTGGGGAGTGCGGAATGCGGAATTGCGGCCGCGCGCGCGTCCGGTTTCACTCCGCACTCCAGCGCTTTGCGGTAGATGCGCGTGATGCTGGCGACGTATTCGGGCGACTTGAGCCGGCCCTCGATCTTGAGCGAGGCAACGCCGGCGTGGATGAGTTGCGGCAAAACCTCCAAGCCCGCGAGGTCTTGCGGACTCAGGAGATATTTGCGGTCGCCGAGCGGAACGAGTTGGCCGTCGCTGATCAAATCGTAGGGCATGCGGCAGGCTTGGGCGCATTCGCCGCGGTTCGCCGAGCGGCCGCCGAGCGATTCGCTGGTGAGACATTGGCCGGAATACGCGACGCAGAGCGCGCCGTGGACAAAAACTTCGAGAGGCATCGTAGCCGCGCTCGTGAGAGCGCGGAGCGGCTCGCCGGAGACAGCGTCCGCGTTTTTACAAACGCGGCTACGAATTTTCTCAATCTCCGCAATGCTGCATTCGCGCGCGAGGACGACGAGGTTGCAGCCGAGGTCGCGGGCGAAGTCCACCCCCGCCGCGCTGGTCACGGTCATCTGCGTGGAGGCGTGGATGGGAAAGTCGGGTGATAGTTGGCGGATGAGTTTGCAGATGCCCACGTCCTGCACGATGGCGGCGTCCACGCCGGCGGCGATGATGGTGCGGAGATAATTTTCCGCGTCGGCGATTTCGTTCTCGAAGACGAGGATGTTGAAGGTGACGTAGCCTTTGACGCCGCGGCGGTGGAGAAATTCCATCAGCTTCGGCAGATCGGCGACGGTGAAGTTGTTCGCGCGCATCCGCGCGTTGAACTTTTCCAGACCGAAGTAGATGGCGTCCGCACCGTTCTCGACGGCGGCCTTGACGCAATCCCAGTCGCCGGCGGGCGCGAGCAGTTCGGGGAGCGTTGGCTTGGTTGCGATGGCGGACATCTGGCGACAGGATACCCGCAATTCCCACCGATAGAAGTCCGTTTCTCCGGCGATTCGGTTCAGGGCCGGGCAGCGGGCGGGTTGGTGACTCCCAGGCGGGCTTTGATCACGTCGAGGTCGCGTTGGATTTGCGCCACGTCCGCCTCCAATTTGGCCCGGCGCGCGAGCTCGGCCTTGTCCGGCGCCAGCGACCTGATTTGCCTCGCCAACGAATCATCCAACGCCGCGCCCACCCGCCGGGTTTCGGCGTTGATGCTTTCCTGCGTCCGCTTTTCCTGCTCGGCGAGCGCGGTGGTGATCTGCGCGGTGCAGAAAAAAATCCGGTCCGCCAGATTCGTCTGGTTTTGCCGCAACTGCAGATTGTCCGCCGCCCGGTCGGCCTCGGCGGCGCGCAATTGCTCCTGGATGTTTTTGCTGATGGCCAGCAGCAGATACAGGGTGTTGGTGTGGAAAAACAGGGCGTTGTCGTAGCTCTTGGCGAAGTAGTAACTATTCGTCTGGGCGAGCGCCGGCGCCAGCGCCTGCAGTTGGCGGGCCTGGCTATACTGGAGTTGCACCGTCTTCCGCGAAAGCGCCTCGATCTTTTCGGCGTCGGTCTGGGTTTGTTTGCCGCAGCCGCACAGGAGAAGCAATCCGGCCAGCGAGAGCAGAAGACAGGTTTTCATATCGGATAATCAGACTGACTCCAGCCGGTTGCCGCCGTTCGTGCCGGCGAGGACAACGGCATCGTCGGCCACGATGGCGGAGGATTCGTCGAAGCCGCGCCCAATCGCGCCTGGCTCTTCGCCGCCGTGCTGCTTGGCGATCAGGACGTAGATGGCCGGGATGACCAGCAGCGTGAAGATCGTGCCGAGAAACATGCCGGCGACGACGATGATGCCGATGCTGTTCCGCGCCGCCGCGCCCGCGCCGCTCACGAGCGTGAGCGGAAAATGCCCCGCCACCGTCGCCACGCTGGTCATGAGCACGGGGCGCAACCGCGTGAGCGCGGCCTCGCGGATGGCCTGGATTTTCGGCAGGCCGCGGCGCTGCAGTTCGTTGGCGAACTGCACGATGAGGATGCCGTTCTTGGAAACGAGGCCGACGAGCGTGACGAGGCCGACCTGCGCGTAGATGTTGAACGTGGTCGTCCAGCCGTCCGTCCAGAAGTGCATGTTCGGACTGGGAAATTTCAGGAAGCAGAAGATCATCGCGCCGAAGATCGCCAGCGGCACGGAGCCGAGGATGATGATGAGCGGGTCGCGGAAGCTGTTGAACTGCGCGGCAAGCACGAGGAAAATCAGCACGACGGCGAGGATGAAGGCGGGCAGGAACTTGTTGCCCTCCGTCCGCAACTGCCGCGATTCGCCGGTGTAATCAATGACGTAACCCTGCGGGAGAATCTGCGCCGCCTCCGTCTCGAGGAATTTCAGCGCGTCGTCCAGCGGCACGATGGCGACGCCGGCGATGGTGACGGAGTTCAACTGCTGGAAGCGGTTCAGCGCGCGGGGCGTCGTCTTTTTCTCGAACCGCGCGAAGGTGCTCAGCGGCACGAGCTGGCCGTTCGGGCCTTTGACGTAGTGGCTTTCGAGCTGCGCGGCGTTGAGCCGTTCCACGCGTTTGAGCTGCGGGATGACCTTGTAGGCGCGGCCCGCGAAGTTGAAGCGGTTCACGAAATTTCCGCTCACGAGCGCGGCGAGGTCGGAACTGACGGACTGCATGTCCAGCCCCATCGCGGCGATCTTGTCGTGGTCGAGCACCAGCTCGACCTCCGGCTGGTCAATCTTCGTGTCAATCTGCGGCGGAAAGGCAAACTTCCCGCTCGCCGCCGCCTTTTGCTGCAGCTTTTGCGCGAACTCCAAAATCTCCGCCGGCTCGGCGGTGGCGGACAGGATGAAGTTCACCGGGAAATTGTCGCCGCCCGGAATCGGCGGCGGGGTGACCATGAAGGTGCGGATGCCGGAATGGTGCTCACCTGGGCCTGCACTTCGGGGATGATCGAGAAAATCTTCCGCTTCCGCTCGCCCCACGGTTTCACGACCATGCCGCCGAAGCCGTAGTCGGGAAAGGTGATCTGGAACGTCTGCACCACGTCGGGCGTGGCCAGCATCATCTTCGCCTGCTGGTCGGTGTAGAACGCCGTCTGGTCAATCGTGGCATCGGCCGCCGCCTCGACCACGCCGAACGCGAAGCCCTGGTCCTCGGTGGGCGCCAGTTCGGCCCCGGCAAATTTGAACATCGGGATTGTCAGCAAACTCAGCACGATCCACACGGCGTAAACCGCCGGCCGCGCGTTCAGCGTGGCGTCGAGGATGCGCGCGTAGAATTTCCGCAGCCGGTCGAACTGGTGGTTGATGTGCCCGGTGAAGCCGCGTTCCTCGCTCTTCGCGTCAATCAGCAGGGAGGACATCACCGGCGAGAGCGTCAGCGCCACGATGCCGGAAATGCAGACCGCGCCCGCGAGCGTCAGCGCGAACTCGCGGAACAGCGAGCCGGTCAGCCCGCCTTGGAACGCGATGGGCGCATACACCGCCGCCAGTGTGATGGTCATGGCGATGACCGGCCCGACGAGTTCGCGCGCGCCGAGCAGCGCGGCGTTGAGAGGCGTTTTGCCCTCGCGGACATGGCGCTCCACGTTCTCGACGATGACGATGGCGTCGTCCACCACGAGCCCGACGGAGAGCACGACGGCGAGGAGCGTGAGCAGGTTCAGCGTGAACCCGAACGATTGCATCAGGAACACCGCGCCGATGAGGGAGACGGGAATGGCGACGAGCGGAATCAGCACCGACCGCAGCGAGCCGAGGAACAGATAGATCACGATGGCGACGATGAGCAGCGTCTCCGCGAGCGTCTTGATGACTTCATGGATGGCGTCGTCGATGTATTTGGTCGCGTCGTAGGCCACGCGCCCGCTCAGGCCAGTGGGCAGGTCTTTTTGGATGGCGAGGATTTCCTTGCGGACGAGCTTGATGACGTCGAGCGAGTTGGCGTTGGGCAAAACCCAGATGCCCATGAACACCGCGCGCTCGCCGCTGAACCGCACTTCGCTGTCGTAATCCTCCGCCCCGAGCGAGATGTCGGCGAGGTCGCTCAAGCGCACCAGCATGTCGCCGCTCTGGCGCACGACGAGATTCTTGAATTCGTCCACAGAGCGCAGGTCGGTGTTCGCCGTGAGGTTGACCTGCACAAGCGAGCCTTTGGTGCGGCCGATGGCGGAGAGAAAATTATTTCGCGCCAGCGCCTGCCGGACTTCGTCGGGGCTGATGCCGAACGCGGCCAGCCGGTCGGCCTTCAGCCAGATCCGCATCGCGAACGTGCGCCCGCCGAGGATGTCCGCGCGCTGGACGCCGGGCAAGGCGGAGAGCCGCGGCTGGACGATGCGCACGAGGTAGTCGGTGATCTGGTTGGCTTCGAGCAGGGGTTTCGTTTCGACCACGCCCGCCGCATTGGTGGTGCGGATGCCGGAGGTGAAGCTCAAATACGCCGACGCCAGCCGCGAGTCCGCCGACTCGATGTTGATGATGGGCACTTCCGCTTCCGGCGGCAGGTCGCGCCGCACGGCGTCCACCTTGGAGCTGATTTCGGACAGGGCCTTCGTCGCGTCGTAATTAAGTTTCAGCCGCGCGGTGATGACGGACACGCCGAGCTTGCTGGAGGATTGCAGGTATTCAATGCCGTCCGCCGCCGCCATCGCGCGTTCCAGCGGCTGGGTGATGAAGCCGCGCACGAGTTCCGCGCTCGCGCCGACGTAGGCGGTGGTGACGGTGACGGTGGCGTTGTCGCTGCGCGGATACTGGCGCACGTTCAGCGAGCGGATGGCCTGGAAGCCCGCGATGAGAATCACGAGATTGACCACGACGGCCAGCACCGGGCGGCGGATGAAAATGTCGGTGAAAGATTTCATGAGGCGGAGCGGCTGGCGGGAAAAATCAGCTGTCCGAAGGATGGGGTTTCTTTTCCGACTTCGGGGTGAGCGCGTCGTTGATGACGACGCTCATGCCGTTGCGGAGTTTGAACAGCCCGGAAGCGACCACGCGCTCGCCGGGCTTCAGGCCGCCGGTGACGCTGACGAAATCGCCCTTGCCGCGGCCGACGCGGACGAGCTGCTGGCGCACGACGAGGCCGCCGGTCGCGTTGGTGGAATTTTCGATGACATAGACCGAGTCGCCATACGGCGCGCTCAGGATGGCCGTCGCCGGCACGGCGAGCACGGCGACCGTTTCCGGCAGGATCAATTCCACCCGCGCAAACATTCCGGGCCGCAGCAGTTGCTCGGCGTTGGCGAACGTGGCCTGCAACCGCACGCTGCGCATCGTGGCGTCGAGGTCGGGGTTGATGGTCGTGAGCGTGCCGCTGAATTCCTTTTCCGGAAACGCATCGGTCGTGAGGCGCACCTCCAGCCCGGTTTTCAGCCGCGACAATTCCTGTTGCGGCAGCGAGAACTCCGCGTAGAGCGCGCCGAGGGATTGCAGCGAGACGATGGGCCGGGCCTTGTCCACATATTCGCCGAGGTTCACCATGCGGATGCCGGTGCGCCCCGCGAACGGCGCGCGGATGGTCTTCTTCGCGATGGTCGTGCGGATGGCGTCGGCGTTCGCCTCGCCCGTCTTCAACGTCGCTTCGGCGTCGTCCACTTCGGCCTGGGACATCGCCTGGTTCGCCAGCAATTGCCGGGCGCGGACGGCGCTGATGCGCCACCATTCCACCTGCGCTTCGAGGGCGCGGAGTTGCGCCTCCTCCTGCGAGGTGTCGAATTTCACGAGCAGGTCGCCCTTGGCCACCACCGCGCCGGACTCGAAGGCGATTTCGCTCACCGTGCCGGGGATTTCCGGCGTGAGCGTGACGCCTTGCGCCGCGATGACGGAAGCGACGGCGGGGATCGAATCGCGCCAGACCTCCTCGTGGGCGACGGCGGAGGAAATGGTTTCCGGCGGCAGCACGAAGGATTTGCCCATCTTGATGAGCTTGCCGATTTGCATCGCTTTGATGCCGACCAGCAGCCCGACGACTGCCAGCAGGATGACGCCGGCGATAATTTTGGTTCGTTTCATAGGTTGAAAAAAATCGGATTTAGCGGACGCGCCGCTTCGCGCCTGCGCCGGAGAGGAACAGATCCACGACGCGCGCGGCGATCTTCTTGTCCGGCGCGAAATCGGGACAGACGAGATGCGACACGAGATAGAAGTTCGCGACGCCGTAAAAGCTGATCGTCAGCTCCTGGCTGTCGAAACGCTTGTCCAGTTCGCCGGCCTGCTGCGCCACTTGTCCCGGTGGCACAGGTCTTCCGGCAGTTCGCCGGGCGCGGCGAACATGGTGGCGAACGCGAGGCGCATCAGCTCGCGGTTCTCGTGGACGTAGGCGAACAGCACCGCAAGAATCTCCTCCAGTTGGCCCCGGATATCCTTCCGCCGCGCGGCCGCCGCCTGCAACAGCCGATACCGCTCATCGTGCGCCTCGTGCACCAGCGCGCGAAACAGCCCGGCCTTGTCCTGGAAATAATAATACAGCGCGGGCTTGGAAACCTTGGCGTCGTCCACGATCTGCTGCACCGACGCGGCGGCGTAGCCGGCGTGGGCGAAGCGCTTGACGGCGGCGCGCAGGATCTGCCGGCGGGTGCCGGAATCGTCGCGGGCTTTGGATTTGGGTTTCAGCTTGGCCATAAAACCTACCGAACGGTAGGTAAGTCGGCGGCAGTTGTCAACCGGGATTCTGCGGAACCGGGGGAAACCTACACCGGCACGATGGCCGTCCAGCAGGTCGCGCCAAACTTCGCCTTGAATTTCTCCACCGCCGTTTCCGCTGCGGTCTGCGCGGGGAAAATGGCGAAGGTGGTCGAGCCGCTGCCGGACATGAGTGCGACCGCTGCGCCGTGGGCGCGTAAAAATTCCTGGTAGAGCGCGAGCACGGGGTATTTGTCGAGCGCGGGAGCTTCGAGGGAGTTGTAGAATTCACGCGCGGCGGCGGCGAGCGGCGCGGTTTGCAGCAAGGCAATCAGCTTTTGCGCGCGGCCGGGCCGGCCGTTGAGCGCGGCGGGGAATCGGGCAAGTTCGCGGTAGGCCCACGGCGTGGAGATGCCAAAGCCGGGATGGATGAGCAGAAAACTGCAGCCGCGCAGCGCGGGAAAATCGGCGACGGGCTGGATGATTTCGCCGCGCCCGGTGGCGAGGGCGGGCTGGGATTGCAAAAAGAAGTTCACGTCCGAGCCGAGCGTGGCGGCGATGGCGTGGAGCTGCTCTAGGGTGAGCGGTTGGCCGAAGAGTTCGTTGAGACCGAGCAGCGTGGTGGCGGCGTTGCCGCTGCCGCCGCCGAGGCCGGCGGCCAGGGGGATTTTCTTTTCGAGATGGAGGCGGACGCCGGCGGTGATTTTGGCGGCTTCAAGAAATTGGACGGCGGCGCGATGGACGAGATTGGTTGCGTCGGTGGGCAGGCTTGGTTCGCTACAGGTCAGGGTGACGCCGGCGGCGGCGCGGGCAAAATGGATTTGGTCGCAGAGGTTGACGGGGTGGAAGACGGTTTCGAGGGCGTGAAAGCCGTCGGGCCGCTTGCCGAGGATGTTCAGCAGGAGGTTGACTTTGCAGGGCGATGGTTTTTCCAGTGTCATCGGCAGAAAAAAGCGCCAACCGGAAATGTCTCGGAGTTGGCGCGCGTTGAACCGCCCGGAGGCGCGGCGGTCACTTGCCAAAAATGCTGAACCGGCTGCCGGGAATGAACGGGGCGACATCGCCGCCGCTCATGCCGACGTTGCTGTCGGTTTCCAGGGTGGTGTCGCCGGCCAGAATGCCGGGGCGGTAGCTGTCGGGATAAACCGGGCTGGCGGCCAGATAATCGGTGGCGATCGGGTCGTAGGAGGCCGCCGCGTGGTTCGGCAGCGGGCAGGTGACGATTTCCCACAGGCCAATACCGGTCCGGGCGAGGGTGCGATTGAAACCGCGCAC
>JAPLTZ010000283.1 GCA_026397895.1 Verrucomicrobiota bacterium
TATTCCGCCGCGCCCCAGGTGCGGCCGATGGGGGCCGGGCTGAAACTTTACGGGCGGCGCAAGGACGGCGGGGAATTTCCGGTCGAGATCAGCCTGAGCCAATTGGAGACCGAAGAGGGCGCGCTGACCATCAGTGCCATCCGCGACATCTCCGCGCGCGTGCGCGCCGAGGAAAAACTGCACGCCACGCTCAAAGAGTTGGAGGATTTCAAGGCCGCGCTCGACGAACACGCAATTCTCGCCATCACCGACGCGCAGGGCCGCATCACCTACGCCAACGACCATTTCTGCCGCATCTCCAAGTATTCCCGCGCGGAACTGCTCGGCCAGGATCACCGCATCATCAATTCCGGCTATCACCCGAAGGAGTTCATGCGCGCGCTGTGGGCCACCATCGGCAGCGGCAAGGTCTGGAAAGGCGAAGTCCGTAACCGCGCCAAAGACGGCACGATTTACTGGGTGGAGGCCACCATCGTCCCGTTCCTCGGCGCGGACGGGAAACCCGTCCAATACGTCGCCATCCGCACGGAGATCACCGAACGCAAACAGGCCGAGCGTGACCGCGAAATCCTCATCGAGGAACTCCAGCGGGCGCCCGCGGAAGTGATGACCCTGAGCGGCCTGCTGCCCATCTGCGCCAGCTGCAAGAAAGTGCGCGATGATTCCGGCTATTGGAATCAGATCGAGACCTACATCTCCAAACGCTCCACCGCCACCTTCAGCCACGGCTATTGCCCGGATTGCGCGGTGAAACTTTTCGAGAACGCCGGCATGCCCGTGCCGGATAAATTCCGCGAAGCCGCGCGGAAACAAAACGAAAGCTGACCGTCGGTGCCGAAGACCGTGCCGCTCCCCAACCGAACCGGAATCAACCGATCAAGCCCTGCTGCCGCATCATGTCCAGATCGCACTGATCCTTTTCCCCCGAGCGCAGCCGCTTGATTTGCTCCATATAGACCGCGCCGCGCAACGGCACCTTGCGACCGGAAGTCGTTGTGTAAAATCCCCCCTTGTGGCCAGCCGCCGGCACCCGCATATCCGACCCGTTGGACAAAATCCGACAAAGCCAACGGCGCCATTCGCCACCCGCCCGTCCCCACCCGGAGCAACCGGAAACGCCGGTGCCAGTTGCGGGCGGCCTGCTCCGGCGCCATCCGCCGGTAAAGCGTGACTCTGCGGGTCGGCGAAATCCGGGTCGCCCCCAACCGGCAGAAAAAACCATACCCGTGACTCTCCGCCACCGCCACAAGCCGGGCCAATTCATCCTGATGCACCGCAATATCGAAATCGTCGTGGTCGCGGTAGAACCGCCCCATCGCGGCGGCGATCGAAAGCCCGCCGGTCAGCATCCACGCGCAATCCTCGCCCAGAACGCGCGCCAGATTATCCAACGCCGCCGCAATCATCCGGTCTTTCCCCGGCGGCAAAGGCCGCAACCCCGGCTGATCCACGCTCACCAAAACCGCATAGCCGGCTCGCCGACCACACCCGCCCGCTGCCAGCCACCACCCTTTCAGCGGCGGAGCTTGTTCGTGTTTGTCGTCGGTCTTCAAAATGAAATCAGGCCGCCAGAATCGTCTCAAGCCGCGCCAACTCTTCGCCGGAAAAATTCAAGTTTCGCACCGCGCCCACGCAATCATCCACCTGGCTCACGCGGCTCGCGCCGATGAGCGCGCTCGTCACCGCCGGATGCCGCAACACCCACGCCAGCGCCAGTTGCGCGAGCGTCTGGCCGCGCGCCTGCGCGAGGTCGTTCAGCGCCCGCGTCTTCGCCAGCACCGCGTCCGTGACGTCGTCGGGGCGGAGAAACCGCGTGTCGCGGCTCGCGCGCGAATCGGCGGGCACGCCTTTGAAATAGCGGTCGGTCAGCAAGCCCTTCGCCAGCGGCGAGAAGACCGTGCAGCCGATGCCTTCCTGCTCCAGCGTGGCCAGCAACTGCGGCTCCACCCAGCGGTCGAACATGCTGTAACGCGGCTGATGGATGAGACACGGCGCGCCGAGCTCGCGCAGAAGCTTCGCCGCGCGGACGGTCTCGGCGGGTTGATAATTTGAGAGGCCGACGTAAAGTGCCTTGCCGCTGCGGACGGCGTGGGCGAGCGCGCCCATCGTCTCCTCCAACGGCGTGTCTGGATCGGGCCGGTGCGAATAGAAGATGTCCACATATTCCAGCCCCATGCGTTTGAGCGACTGGTCGAGCGACGACAAAAGATATTTCCGCGAACCCCATTCGCCATACGGCCCGGGCCACATGTAGTAACCGGCCTTCGTGGTGATGATCATTTCATCGCGCCAGGGCGCGAGGTCTTCGCGCAGGATGCGGCCAAACGTCACCTCCGCCGAGCCGTCCGGCGGACCGTAGTTGTTCGCCAGGTCAAAGTGCGTGATGCCCAGATCGAACGCGCGGCACACGATGGCGCGGGCGTTCTCGTAGGAATCCTTCGCGCCGAAGTTGTGCCACAGTCCCAACGAAATCAGCGGCAGCCGCACGCCGGAGTGACCGCAGCGGCGGTAGAATTCTGGTGAGTTGTAGCGAGCAGATGCGGGAGAATACATGATGGCCTTAGTTCAACCCCAGTTTCTTGAACCGGCTGTTCACTTCCTTGAAATGGAAATCCAGCGAGCAGAGTTTTTTCAGTTCGCCGGGCTTGAAATGTTTTGCCACAGCCGGATCAGCCTTGAGCACGTCGAGAAAGTCAATGTCGTCGCGGCCGGCGTGTTTTGTTTCCCACGTTTTCATCGCGGCGTCCTGGCACAGTTTGTAGGCGGCTTCGCGGGTGAGGCCTTTCTTGATGAGCGCGAGCAGGACGGTCTGGCTGTTCCACATGCCGAGCGAGAGGCCAAGGTTTTTCTTCATGTTCGCGGGATAGACGACGATGCCGTCCATCAGGCGCGTGAGCAGGCCGAACATGTAATCGAGCAGCGTGCAGGAATCGGGGAAAATAATCCGCTCCACGGACGAGTGCGAAATGTCGCGCTCGTGCCAGAGGGCGACGTTTTCCAGCGACGCCATCGCGTTGCCACGCAGCACGCGCGCGAGGCCGGTGAGACGTTCCCATGTGATGGGGTTGCGCTTGTGCGGCATGGCGCTGCTGCCTTTCTGGCCTTTGGTGAACGGCTCTTCGGCTTCGAGCACTTCGGTGCGTTGCAAATGGCGGAACTCCACCGCCCAACGCTCGATGCTCGCGCCGACAAGGGCCATCGCGAGTTGAAATTCGGCATGGATGTCGCGCTGGACAACCTGTGTCGCGATGGGTGCGGGGCGGACGCCGAGTTTCTCGCAGACATAGGCTTCGACGCGGGGCGAGAGATGCGCGCTCGTCCCAACGGCGCCGGAGAGTTTGCCGACGGCGACCGAGTAGCGCGCGGATTCCAAGCGACGCAACGCCCGGCCAAACTCATCGTGCATGAGCGCCATCTTCAAGCCGAACGTCGTCGGCTCGCCGTGGATGCCGTGGCTGCGCCCGATGCAGGGCGTGAACTTGTGTTCCTTCGCGCGCCGCGCGATGACGGGCAGCAATACCTTCACGTCCGCGATCAAGATGTCCGCCGATTGCATCATCTGCACGGCGTAGCAGGTGTCGCCTACATCGCTGCTGGTGAGGCCGAAATGAAGCCAGCGGCTGGCATTGTCGTTGATTTTCTCGGCGACTGCGGTGGTGAAGCCGATGACGTCGTGGTTGAGAACCTTCTCCAGTTCCTTCTGCCGCGCGACGAGGCCGGGGAGGTCGGCGAACCATTTATTACAACCGGCTTTGATCTTCTTGAAATCCTTGGCGGGGACGACCTTTTCCTTCACCAACGCTTTGCTGGCGAGGAGTTCGATTTGCAGCCAGATGCGAAGCTTGTTTTCGTCAGTCCAGATGGCTCGCATCTCGGGGCGGGAGTAGCGCGTAATCATTCGCCGATTAAACCCGAAACGCGGCCAATTAAAAAGGGGGAAGTGAGCTTGGAAAATGAAATTGTGAGTGTAACATCAGAAGGCGAGCAAGCACAGCTTTGCAATGTATATGAAGGCTCACACTCCTACGCTGGGTGCAATCATTGTAGTGACAGCGGTATTACTGTTACTGGGAGGCTATTTTATTTGGTTTTTCCGCCGGTCGCGCTCATTGCTGAATCAGTGGGCAAGCCAACATGAATATCAGATTGTGCATTCTGAACTGCGTTGGCTTTTTCAAGGGCCATTTTTTGGATTGGCCTGCAAGTGTCAGACAGTTTATCGAATCAAAGTGCGAGACCAACAGGGACACGAACGACTGGGCTGGGTTCTCTGCGGGAGTGGTTGGTCAGGACTTTTTAGCAACCAAGTCAGAGTTGAGTGGGATGATACCAACCAAGCTGAAATTAAAGTAGGCAATCAACTGGCAATCTATTTGTTGATTTTCATGATCATCGTCGGCGTTGGAAGTGCATTTTTATCCACAGCGACTTTCGACCGGCTTTTGCCTGTTATGTTCGTTATCTGTGCAGCTTTTGTGGCTTGGCGAATTTTCCGGTAGTCCTCAGTTGGTCAGCGACTCCTGTAGCCTTCGCGTAAAACGCGGCTCAATTTTTCGTTTTACTCCATGGCGATTGCAAAATCACGTTCGCCGCGGTAATGAGCCCACCGCCGACCAGCAGGCGGACGGTGAGTTGCTCGTTCGGATACGCGACGCCCGTCCACGCCGAGAACCACGCGGGCAGGAACAGCGCATACAGGCTGGCAAAGACCGGTTCGGCGGAATAGACCAGCCCGGCTTCGGTGGCGGTCACGCCGCGCTGCCAGCGGTTCATCAGCAGATAACCGCCGAGCGTGCACACCACGACCAACACCGCCATGAACGCGAGCGCCGCCGGCGAGGCATACGCGCGCCAGCACGCCGCCGCGCCGGGCGCGGTCGCCAGCAACAGCGGCACGCAGCAAAGCGACATCGCAAGAAACATCACGGCGGAAAAACGCAGCGCGTCGTTCGCGGCGTAGCGCGGGTTTTCGAGCGCGAGAATCTGCCCGGCGAACATCACCGAGGCCGCGAGCGTCTCCAGTTCGCCGCGACCGAGGCGGAAGGTTTTGAAATCCACGCCCGCCAGCACCACCGCCCCGGCACCGACCAGCGCGATGCTGAACAACACTTTTCCCGCCGGCGCGCGCCGATGCACCAGCGCGGTCCAGACGGGGATGACCACGCAGTAGCCTTGCGTGAGGAACGCCGATGTGGAAGCCGCGGTGTAGCTCAGGCCGTCCATCTGCAACAGGATGCCGCCGACGCCGAAGACCGCCATGACGATGCCCTGCTCGATTTCGCGCGGGGAAATCCGCCGCCGCGCGCGCGCCGCGAACAGCGCCATCAGAATCCCCGCCGAACCGAAACGGATCAGCACGCCGAGCGCGGTGAGAAACCAACTGTTCGCGCCGGGCAGGAGCCGCTGCTGTTCCAGCGCGAGCGCTTTCATCACGGGAAAACTCACCGCCCAAAAGACCGTGCAGAGCACGAGCATGCGGATGGCGGCACGGCGGGCGGAGATTTCCGGCGGCGGCAGGCTCACGGGCGCTCCATCTTCTGGCGCGCGGCCTCGAGGATTTTGCGTTCGCGCGCGGTCAGGCTCTGGATGCCGTGCGCGGAAATCTTGTCGAGGATCGGGTCCACCTCGCGGCTGATGAACTCCTCCGGCGGCAGGCTCTCCGGTTCGGCGGCAGTGGGCGGCGTTGTCCAAAAACCGCCCGAGGCGGATGCCGTCCGGGCAAATTCCGGCCGGCGCGAACGCTCGCGGGAACGCCAGCCGCCGTCAAAAAACTGTTTCCGGAAAAATTCCCAACGGATGAACGCCATCCCCGCCAGCAAGCCGCCCAGATGCGCCGCGTGCGCGATGCCGCCCGCCGAGGGCGCGACGATGAACAGCACCGCCACCACCAGCGAGAAGATGAGAAAGTGCCGCGCCTTCACCGGCAGGATGAACCACAGCAAAATCTCCGCGTCCGGCTCCAGCATCGCGAACGCGGCGAACAGCCCGATGACGCCCGCCGACGCGCCGATGACCGGCCCGCCGAAACGATTTTCAAACACCAAGCCGAGCAAGCCTTGCAGCAGCCCGCCCGCGAGCCCGGCGGCGAAGTAGAGTTTCAAGAAATTTTCCGCACCGAGGCGCTGTTCGATGAAGCGGCCAAAAAACCAGATGCCCAGAAGATTTCCCGCCAGATGCCAGATGCCGGAATGCAGGAATTGGAACGTGAGCAACTGCCACACGCCGCCGCCGCGCAGGCCTTCCGCGCTCAACGCCAGCCGGTCGAGGATGAAATCCGCGCGCAGAAACTGCTGCGCCACGAACGCCGCGCCGATGACGGCCATGAGCGTGACGCTCGCCGACCAATGCCAGTGGCGCGCCTCCTCCCGCATGTAATCTCGATCGGCCAGTCCCATGTCGCGGGCAAATTAGTCCGCCCGCCGCGAAGTTTCAACGGACATCTTGCGCCGCCACCAGAACATCCGCTCCTTGCCTTCGCGGTTGGGATACGAGCGCGGCGTCCAGTCGGCCAGCAGTTCAAACTCCGGCGCGAACCGCGCCAGCAATTCCTCCCGCGTGGACCGGAACGGCGGGCCGGCGCCGTCCTCGCAAATCATGTAGTTCACTGCGAGGTAATGCCCGCCCGGCTTCACCCAGCGCGCGACGGCGCGGACGTAGGCGTCGCGTGCGGCGGTCTGGATGGCGCAGAACAACGTGTGCTCGAAAAGCCAATCGAACGGGAACGGCGGCTCGTCAGTCAAAAAATTCGCCTGCCGGAACTCGGCAGGCAAGCCGGCGGCGTGCGCGCGTTCGCGGCTCAACCGCACCGCGCTCGGCGCGAGGTCGTAGCCGTAAACGCGGAAGCCGGCACGCGCCCACACCAGCGCATCGTGGCCGGTGCCGCCGCCGGGAACGCAGACGGTCTCGCCGAGAAGTTTCGGGTGCGCCGCGAGAAAGTCCACGAGGCCGGGCGCGGGTTCGCCCTTTTCCCCCGGCATGTCGCCGGTTTGGTAGCGCTCCTCCCAATTGCTCATGGCGCAATCTGCCCGTCCCCCAATTGCACCACCTTCGGCGCGCGGGCGGCGAGCTTGGCGTCGTGCGTGGCGATGACGAGCGTGGTCTGGCGTTCGTCGCGCAGGGCGCAGAGCAGGTCAATGATCTCGCCGCCGGTGTGGGAGTCGAGGTTACCGGTCGGCTCGTCGGCGAGGATGAGTTCGGGCGAGTTGATCATGGCGCGGGCGATGGCCACGCGCTGCTGTTCGCCGCCGGAAAGTTCGTAGGGCCGATGCTCCATGCGCTCGCCGAGGCCGACGCGCGTGAGGAGTTCGCGTCCGCGCTTGGCCGCGTCGCCGGGGGAGACGCGGGCGATGCGGGCGGGCAGGCAGACGTTCTCCAGCGCGGAAAGTTCGGGCAGCAGATGGTAGGCCTGGAAAATGAAACCGACTTTGCCGTTGCGCAGCCGGGCGAGTTCGCCGCCGCCGAGCGCGGCCAGGTTTTTTCCGGCGAAGGAGATGTCGCCGGTGTCCGGCTGGTCGAGTCCGCCGAGAAGGTGCAGCAAGGTGCTTTTGCCCGCGCCGGACGCGCCGCGCAGGGCGAGGAATTCGCCGCGGTTCACGGACAAGTCCACGCCGCGCAGGACTTCGAGGCTGCGTCTGCCCATGCGATAGGTGCGGCCCAGGCCGCGCGCGACGAGAAGCGGCTCACTCATAGCGCAGCGCCTCCACGGGGTTGAGCCGGCTCGCGTGCCACGAGGGCAGCGCGGCGGCGATGAGGCAGATGATGAGCGACCCGCCGCAGATGATGGCGATGTCGCCGGGGATGATGAGCGCGGGCAGGTTGTAGAAGCCGTAGATGCTCGCGGGGAAAAGTTCCATGCCGGTCCACTTGCGCATGAGCAGGAGAAATTCGTTGCGGTAGCGGATGGCCGTCAGGCCCAGCGCCACGCCGCAAAGCACGCCGGCCACGCTGACGATGAGGCTTTGCGTGAGGAAGACGGTCATCACCTGCCGGTTCGTCGCGCCGACGGCTTTCATCAGGCCGATCTCGCGGGTCTTCATCATGATGAACGTGATGAGCGTGCAGGTGATGCCGAACGCCGCGACGAGCACGATGAAGAACAGGATGTAGAGCATCATCTGCTTCTCGACGAGGACGGATTGCAGCATCGGGCTTTGCTCCAGCCAGGTGCGGAGGGTGAAGCGCGGCGCGAGCATCGGGTCGGAGAGTTTCACGAGCAGGCCGTGGACGGAATTGGCTTCTTCCAAGTCATACAAATCCTGCGCGTTCTCCAGCGACGTGACGACGAACGACAAATTGTATTCGTAGTAGCCCACGTCGAAGATGCCACGCACCTCGTAGTCCTTGGGCAACGCGCTTTCCTTGCCCTCGCTTTTCTGCATGCGCTGCAAATCGTGCATCGAGTAGATCGAAATGCGGTCGCCGACACGCAGGCCTTGGGCGGAAGCAAAATCGCAACCGACGACCACGCCGCGCCCGCTCAAATCAAATCTGCCGGCGACGATGCTCTGCGGCAGGCTGCTGATGCGGCCCTCCGTGCGCGCATCCACGCCGCGCACGAACGGCGCGGCCACGCTTTTCTGCTCGCCGCCCTTGGGAATCTCCACGAGCAGCGGCCCGATGATGAAGGGTGAGACGCCGCGGACGTTTTTGTTGGAGGCGACGACCTCGGCGACGAGCGAGTGGTGCTGCATCGTGCCGCCGTCGGCGCTGGAGATGGTGAGGTGCGCCTGGAAGCCGAAGATTTTTTCCTTCAGGTCGCGGTCGAAGCCGCTCATGACGCTGATGACGATGATGAGCACGGCCACGCCGAGCATGACGCCGAGCACGGAGATGAGCGTGATGACCGACACGAACGTCCGTTTGGGACGCAGGTAGCGGAGCGCCAGCAACAGCTCAAAGGGCAGCAACGACATGGGCGGAAGTCTAGCGATGGCGGCCGGCGCGGGCAATGCCCGTCACTTCAAATAACCGGCCCGCACCGAATCGCGTTGCAGGACGATGATGGTGAACACGCCGAGCGCCGTTCCCAGCGGAATGTGGATGCAGTTGATTCCGGCGACGATCAGCGAAAATGTCCGGTGCTTTCGTTGCCGCAAAAACAAACCGGACAGGATGTTGATGAGCATGCAACCGGCCAGATACACACCGCCGGCCAGATAAAACCAGATGAGGATTTTGAAAAATTCCCTCGGAAATGGTGGGGTGTTCTTGGCCGACTTCCACATCTCGGGATTGTTGAAAAACATTTGCATCAACGAGTAATGGAGCACCAGAAACCCGATGCCCAAAACAGCCAGCCCCGCGCCGACGAAGTGAAAGACAGAAAGCAATTGAAGCTGTTCGTCGTCCTGCTTGTTCTGGCGGTCGGCGGGGTTGTTTGGAAATGGCGGCGGGGTCATGGCGGCAAAGTATCAGGCCGACACGGCGGCTTCAAGCCAAGCCAAGTAGCGCGCACTGCCTTTGTCCAGCCGCAGCACGACGAACTCCGGCGTATCGTAGGGATGCTCGGCGAGGATGAGCCGCTCCAGCTTGGTGAGGCGGGCGCGGGTGGTTTTCAGCACGAGCAGGACTTCCGCGCTCTGCTCCAGTCTGCCCTGCCAGCGGTAGTGCGATTCGATTTTCGGAATCAGGTTGGCGCAGGCGATGAGCCGCGCGGCGAGCGCGGATTTCGCCAGCCGGCGCGCGGTCTTCAAATCCGGCGCGGTGACGAGGACAAGGGCAAATTTGGCGGCGGTTTTCACTTCGGTTCAAAATGGAAAATCTGCGCGGCGTGGGCGGAGGCGTCGAGGTAGAGGCCCTGCGCGGCGAGGTCGTCGCCGCAGCGCTCGTGATTTTCGCCACCCAGCAGATCGGTCAACTGCCAATCGTGCGCGCCAAGCTGCTCCAGCCCCAGCGACACATAACACTGGCTGCGGT
>JAPLTZ010000138.1 GCA_026397895.1 Verrucomicrobiota bacterium
CTGCACCGCCGCCGAGCACGGCGACCCTTTTGCCTTTGAGTTTGAGCTTCTGCTGATTTTCCAGAAGCGCCTGCCACGAGAGCGCGAGTTCCTCGCCGGGGATGTTGAGCTTGATCGGTTCGGCGAGGCCGGCGCAGACGATGACGGAGTCGTGCTTGGCGAGCAGGGCTTCGGGGTTGGCGACAGCTTGGCCGGCCTTGATTTTCACGTCCCCGAGGCTTTTGAGAAAATTGAGGTCGGCGCGGACGACGTTTTTGCCGAGGCGGAAGTCGGGGATGAGGTTCATCGCGCCGCCGATGCGTTTCTGTGCCTCGTAAACGGTAACCTGATAACCGCTTTGCGCGAGCACGCTGGCCGCACCTGCACCCGCCGGACCAGCGCCGATGACGGCGATGGACTTGCCGTTCGGCGCGACGGCTGGGAATTTCGGCATCCCGAATCCGTAGCCGCGTTTGGCGACAGCGGCTTGCACGGCGGGAATCTCGATGGGCCGGTCGAACAGCCGCCGCGAGCACGCCTTCATGCAGAAATAATCCGGGCAAACCACGCCGCAGACCCAGCCGAGCGGGTTTGAGCCCATGATCATCGCGGCGGAACGGCGGAAGTCGGACTTCGCGCCGACGCGCGCGGCCATGATGAAATCGGCGGGGGAGCAATGGGCGGGGCAGGCTTCCTGGCAGGGTTTCTCCTCGCAATAGACGCACCGCTCCAATTCCGCGCGCAACTGGGCGTCGGTTAAGAAACGATCGTAGCTTTTCATAGCCTCCTGCTACTTTTAGCGATGTCATTTTGCCCGGATGGTGACGATGTTCCCCACGCTGCTTGGCAAATGCTTGGCTTTTTTTGCCGGAAAGCCTGTCAGTGGGCAGCGTGAGGTTGACCTTCCCAGATATCCGCCAAGCGGCGGAGCGCATCGCGGGCAGCGTTGTGCGCACGCCTTGTCCGCAATCCATTCCGCTCTCGGAAATCACGGGGATGAAAGTTTTCTGCAAGCTGGAACAGCTCCAGCGCACGGGCAGTTTCAAGGAACGCGGCGCGCGCAATGCCCTGCTGCAACTCCCGCCGGAACAACGTCAGCGCGGTGTCATCGCGGCCTCGGCGGGCAACCACGCGCTCGGCCTCGCCTACCACGGACAACTCCTCGGCGTGCCGGTGACGGTGGTCATGCCGCGGTTCGCGCCGCTGATGAAGGTGATGAACTGCCGCCGCTTCGGCGCGACGGTGGAATTGCACGGCGCGGACATCGGCGAAGCGCGGGCGCACGCCGACAAAATCGCCGCCGCGAAAAAACTCACTTACATCAACGGCTTCGACGACCCCGCCATCATCGCCGGGCAGGGGACGCTCGGTTTGGAAATCGTCGAGCAAGTGCCGGACGTGGACGCCGTCATCGTGCCCGTCGGCGGCGCGGGCTTGATCGCGGGCGTGGCGCTGGCGGTGAAGGCGCTCAAGCCCGGCGTGAAAATCATCGGTGTCGAACCGGAACGCGCCGCCAGTTTCACCGCCGCGCTGACGGCGGGGAAGCCCGTGGCCATCGAGGTGAAACCCACTTTGGCGGACGGCTTGAGCGTGCCGCGCGTGGGCGACAACGCCTTCGCCCTCGCCCGCGAGTTGGTGGACAAAACCGTGCTCGTCGGCGAGCGCGAAATCGCGCTGGCGATTTTGCGGTTACTGGAACTGGACAAATCCGTCGTCGAGGGCGCGGGCGCGGCGCCGTTGGCGGCGTGTCTGGCCGGGCTGGTGCCGGAGCTGAAGGGCAAGAACGTGGTGCTGCCGTTGTGCGGCGGCAACATCGACACGCCCATCCTCGGCCGCGTGCTGGAGCGCGGACTGGTTTCGGACGGACGGCTCTGCCGTTTCACCGCGACAATCAGCGACCGGCCGGGCGGGCTGGCGCGCTTCGCCGGGCTCATCGCCGAGGCGGGCGCGAGCATCATCGAGATTGAGCACGACCGCGCTTTCTCCAGCGAGGACTTGAACACGGTGAACGTCCATTGCGTGGTCGAGACGCGGAATCTGGCGCACGCCGACGAGCTGCGGGCGCGGCTCGCGCAGGAAGGTTTTGCCATTTCTTCAGCCGGAAATTTATGAAAACCATGGTCATCGCCATCGGCGGCAACTCGCTCATCAAGGACGCGAAACACATGAGCGTGGCCGACCAATACGCCGCCGTCGTGGAGACGGCGCGGCACATCACGGACTTGTCCGAGCGCGGGCACGGCATCGTCATCACGCACGGCAACGGGCCGCAGGTGGGTTTCATCCTGTTGCGGAGCGAACACTCGCGCGGGCTGCTGCACGAAGTGCCGTTGGACTCGATTGTCGCCGACACGCAGGGTGCGCTGGGTTATCAATTGCAGCAGGCGCTCGAAAATGAGTTCCGCCGGCGCGGTTTGAAAAAATCCGTGGCGACCGTCGTGACGCAGACGCTCGTGGAGCGCGCCGACCCGGCGTTCGCCAAGCCGACCAAGCCCATCGGGGAATTTTACACGCGCGAACAGGCTGAGGAACGGATGCGCGTGGAGCGCTGGACGATGGTGGAGGATGCGGGGCGCGGTTGGCGGCGGGTGGTCGCCTCGCCGCAACCAGTGCGCGTGGTGGAGGCGGAAGTGGTGCAACATCTGGTGAAGCATGGCTACATGGTCGTGGCCGGCGGCGGTGGGGGAATTCCGGTCGTTGCTGATGAATCAGGCTGCTTGAGCGGCGTGGCGGCGGTCATTGACAAGGATTTGGCTTCGGCGGTGCTGGCGCGGCAGATTGGTGCGGACATTCTCGTCATTTCCACCGCCGTCGAGAAGGTCTGCCTGAATTTCGGCAAGCCCGATCAAAAATCGCTCGACTCGGTGACCGTGGCGGAAGCGCGGCGGTTCATGGCGGAAGGTCATTTCGCCGCCGGCTCGATGCGGCCCAAGGTGGACGCGGCTGTGCGGTTCATCGAGAGCGGCGGCAGCGAGGCGATCATCACCTGCCCGGAGAAATTGTCCGCCGCGCTGGACGGCCAGAGCGGCACGCGCGTCGTGCGCTGATTCAGGTTTGCCGTAGAAATTCGGCGCGCGCTCGCTCGTAATCCGCCGGCGTATCAATGTCGAAACCCAGCCCGGGGTCGGCGCACTCGCAGTTGGCGAGGCGGTCGGGAAAGCCTTGCAGAAATTCTTTCAAAGTTTCCGCCGTCGTCGTCCGCAGCGCCAGAAACAATTCTTTCGGCAACACGACGGGATGATGCGGTTGCCCGCGTCGACTCGGCTGCCAGATTTTTTCCGGTTGCGCCGCCGCCTGTCGCAGCAAGGCGCGAAACGTTTCCTTGCGCAGATGCGGTTGGTCGCCGAGCGCGACGACGAAGTGGGCGAGGTCTGTTTTCCAGCCATCCCACCCGGCGGCAGCGCGGATGGAGCTGAACATGCCTTGCTCTGGTTGCGGGTTGAAAATCCGCGCGGCCGGGGGAAACTGCAACCGATCCAATTCAGCCGGCACGGTCGCATCCGTGGCGGCGCAGACGACGGCGATTTGCCCAATCGCAAGCCGTTGCCAGATTCGGATTTGGTGGCCGAGGACGGAAGTGTCGCCCCACAGCAGGAGCAGTTTGGGCTGCTGCATCCGGCGGGAGCTGCCGGCGGCCAGAATCAGGACGCCCACGCGGCTCGAATTGTTTTTTTCAGTGGTATGCAAAATGGCAGGCAAGGTCAGGTGGCGGGTCGGTTGTGATTGTGCATGAAGCGGGCGCGATATTTGGAAGGCGTCATGCCGAAATGCTGCCGGAAGCGGCGGCTGAAGTGGTTGGCGTCGGGCCAGCCGGACTTCGTGCCCACGTCGCCCACCGGCAGGTCGCCGCGGCGCAGCAAAACAGTGGCCAGCTCCAAACGCCGGCGCGTGATGTAGGCCATGGGGGGCAACCCTACGCTGGCGCGGAACAGTCGCGCCAAATAGGTGGGCTCGATATGCGCGCGGGCGGCGAGGGAGGTCAGGGTCCATGGTTCGGTGGGGGCGGCATCAATGAGTTTGAGGGCGGCAGCAACGGCGCGGTGCGGGGGGGATGATTTTTCTCCCGAAGCCGCCACCGCGTTGCGCGCCAGCAGACTCAATATCTGCACCAGCAGGCCGAGGTGGTCGCCGAAATGGCTCAAGTGGTCCGCTTTCTTCAGGGCGCAGAGTTCGTCCAGCAGCTTCCGGCACCGGGCGAATTCTCCGGGGGACAGATGGAGGGCGACCATGCCTTTTTGTTTTTCGGACAGCGGAATGGCCCAGAGCAGCCGGCCGAGATAAGGTTCGTCCGCCATCCAGCTCAACTCGCGTCCGAGCAGGGCGGGGTCGAAGCAGCAATTGTAGAGGGACAGCTTCCGAACCTCGGCATAGCCATGCCACGCGCCCGGCCGGAACAGGAACACATCGCCGGGGCCGATGCGGGAATCGCCCAGAACGGTGTGGTGCAGGCAGGTGCCGGCGGCGATGGCCGCAATCTCGATGAACTCGTGGTCGTGGATGCCGTAGTTGCCGTGGTTGGGGGCAAATTTTGCCGCGATGCGGCGGACGGGTTGGTGGTAGTTGCTCCAGCTAAGCTGGGTCGGTGAAGCCTGGTTGGGCATGGGCGAAACGTAATCCGCCGTCGGGCGCGGCGAAAGGCGAATTTCAATTTTGTGCTAAAGAAACCCAAGCCTGTCCTAACGCGGCGCGGGGTGGCGTGCTAGACTGAAGCACTGATTCACCCATGCCTGATTTTGCGCCAACTGAAAAAACCGCACCGATGGTTTCCCGCCGCCGCCAGCCCGGTGGTCGCGCGCGCGGCTTCACCTTGATCGAGCTGCTGGTGGTCATCGCCATCATTGCGATGCTCGCCGGGCTGTTGCTGCCTGCCCTCGCGAAGGCGAAGGAAAAGGCCAAAGCCATCAAATGCATGAGCAATCTAAAGCAAATCCTGCTCGCCAACCGCATGTATATCGATGACCACGACGGGATGGCGGTGGCGAACAATTATGGCCGGGGGGTGCCATCGAATCCCTACCCGCTCATGACCGATCCCTCGACCTGGGTGGTGACGGCCAACAACGCGGTTTACTGGCAGGACATGCTGCGGTTGAACAGCTATGCCCCGTCCCGTATGGTGTTTGATTGTGCGACTTTGCGGGAAGTTTCCCAAGGCGCGGTCGGCGGCACCAGCAGCAACAACGTCTTGGGAATCGGAATCAACTTCCGCCAATGGGGCGTCAACTATGATGCCACCACCATCGGCACCGGGAATCCCACCGTGTATATGCGCAAGGAGACCGAGGTGGTCAGGCCGAGTTCCTTTGTGGCGTTTGCCGATGCCGCTGAAGCCGCCAATCCCACCGAAACCAATCCCGACCTGTGGGTCGAAGCCGTCGGCAAAGGATACGGCTATTTCCGAACCCCGGATGCCAACAATGATCCGCGCGCCATCCCACGACATTCCGCCGCGCTCTGGTCGCGCTTTCACAATTGATGCCGTCGCCATCCATGACTCCCGCCGATGAATCGCCGAAACCTTTGCCCGCAAGCCCCGTCTACCATTGACCTGACCAGATCAAGACAACTCAACATGAAACTCAACCAACTGCTTGCCGTCCCGCTGCTCGCGTTTGCCGTCGCCGCGCTCCCTGCCACCGCCGCCGAACCGGCGGCGAAAGCCAAGCCCAACGTCGTCCTCTTCCTCGTGGACGACATGGGCTGGATGGACACCACCGTGAACGGCTCGCAGTATTACGCGACGCCGAACATGGAGCGACTCGCCAAACGTGCGATGCGCTTCACCGATGCCTACGCCCAGCCGCTGTGCTCGCCGACGCGCGCGAGCATTCTCACGGGCCAATCACCGTTGCACCACGGCATCAGCACGCCCGCCGGCCACAGTCCGCCGCGCGTGCGGGAACTGCGCGCCCAGGCCCCGCCCAACCAGCCGTTCGTCTATCCAATCACGCAGACCTTTCTGGACCCGGCGCAATACACGCTCGCCGAGGCGTTGCGCGATGCGGGCTATCGCACGGGGCATTTTGGGAAATGGCATCTCGGCCTCACGCAACCGCACTGGCCGGAACAACAGGGCTTTGATGTCGCCTTCCATGCCGAGCCGAGCGCCGGGCCGCCGAGTTACTTCTCGCCCTACGGCGTGTCGCCGACCGGCACGCCCGGAAAAAAACTTCACGTCGGCACCATCACCGACGGCCCGCCGGGCGAATACATCGCCGACCGGCTCACCGACGAGGCGATCAAGTTCATCACCGCCAACCGCGACCGCCCGTTCTACCTGAACCTTTGGCATTACAACGTCCATGGGCCGTGGGGATTCAAGACGAACTACGCCGACGCATTCGTGGGCAAGAAAGACCCGCGCGGCAAACAGGGCAATCCCATCATGGCCGCAATGCTCCGAAGCACGGACGAAAGCCTTGGCCGCCTGCTCGACAAGCTGGACGAACTCAAGCTCACCGAGAACACCATCTTCATCTTTTTCTCCGACAACGGCGGCAACAATTTCAGCAACGCCGCCGACCCGGAACAGCAGGAAAAGGAAAAGCGGAAACCGCCGACAAGCGACCTGCTCAAAAGCTGGCGCAAATACGCCGGTAATCTCCCGCCGACGTGCAACGACCCGCTCCGCGCTGGCAAAGGCACGCTCTACGAAGGCGGCACGCGCGTGCCGTTGATGATTGCCTGGCCCGGCGTGGTGTCGCCCGGCTCAACCAACGCGACCGTCGTCCACGCCTACGACCTCTACCCGACGCTGCTCGACGCGCTCGGCCTCGCGCCGAATCCGAAACAGAAGTTCGACGGCATGAGCTTCGTGCCCGCGCTCAAGCAGACCGGCCCGCTCGCCCGCGAGGGTGTGTTCAATTATTTTCCGCACAGCCTCGATAATATCCCGCCGGCGGTGACGGTGCGCTCCGGCGATTGGAAGCTCTTCCACTTTTATGAAACCAACGACGAGCATCCGCTCGCCTTCGAGCTTTACAATTTGAAGGATGACATCAGCGAAACCAAAAACCTTGTCGTGCAGCTGCCCGACAAGGTGAAGCAGCTCGATGCGCTCATCGCCGGCTTCCTCGCCACCGGCGATGTCGTGCCCAAACCAAATCCCGCCTACCGGCCCAAGACCGGCGGAGCATCCGCGTCAGCAAAAGCCACCGATCCGTTGCAAGAGTGGAAGGCACAGCTCTGCAAAGCCACCAGCGCGAACGGCGCGCTGCACATCGAAGCCGCCGGGAAAACCCCGTTTCGCCCGGTGACGCTGCGGTTGCGCGCCAAGAGCGCGGGTGGGCCGGTGCGAGTCCAATGGCGCACCAGCGATCAGGAAACATTTCAGACCGCAGAATTCACCCTGCCCGCGAGCACAGACGGCGCGGAGGCCGGCGTCGAGTTGCCGGCCAAAGGTTCGCTCTTTCATTTGCGGGTTTATTTGCCCGTGCAAAAGCAGCCGATGGATTTGAATTGGATTGAACTGCGTTCCGCCGCCGCCGGTGCGAAACGGCAGCGCTGGGATTTCGGCGCAAAATGAGCGCGTGACTGTCCGCTGCCTGTCGCAATCAGTCACCGTGAAAGCGCAAACCAAATTGCTCCTGCTGGCTGCGGCGATGCTGCTGACATCGTCTGTCTTCGCCGGCACGCTGACGCCGGATGATTTGCGGTGCGAGTATCTGTCCAACCCGCTGGGCATTGACGCGACCCAACCCCGGTTAAGCTGGAAATTGCAGGCGGTGGATGCCCAAGCTCGCGGCTTGAAACAAAGCGCTTATCAATTGCTGGTGGCTTCGTCGCCGGAGTTGCTCGCGGCAGGAAAGGCTGACTTGTGGGACAGCGGCAAGGTGGTCTCGGACGAGACGTTGGGCATCGTTTATTCCGGCAAGCCGCTTCAGAGTCGCGACTGCTGCTGCTGGAAGGTGCGGGTCTGGGACGGGCGCAACCAGGAGTCAGATTGGAGCGCACCGGCGACGTGGAGCATGGGATTGATAAAGGCCGCCGACTGGCAGGCGAAATGGATCGCCGCACCGCCGATTCAGCCGGTGACGATGACGCATTTCGGATACAAGAGCACGACCTCCGATACCCCGAACGATGTCAAATGGGTGCAGATTGACCTTGGAGCGACTTCAGCTATCGACGGAATCCGACTGTGGGGAGCTTGGGAGCGATCCTGGAAAGGCGACGGGTTTCCGGTGCGATTCAAGATTGAGGTGTCGGATGATCCGAAGTTTTCCTCCGCCACGATGCTGGCTGACCACACCGGGAAGGATGTTCCCAATCCCGGAGTAGGGCCGCTGGAATTACAGGCCGCCGCGCCGGTCAGCGGGCGCTATGTGCGCCTGACCGCCACAAGGCTCATGGGTCAGTGGGCCGATATCTGGAACAAAAACAAGGAATGCAGGGAACCGCGGCCCAGCAATAAAAATTTCAAGCTGGCATTTGCCGAAATCGAAATCTTGAGCGGCGGCAAAAATATCGCTTTCGGAAAAAAGTCCACCGCCCTCGACGTGCAGATGGAACCGGGATGGTCTTTGAATATGTTGACGGATGGACGCACCGAAGGCGACGCCGGTAGCGTTTACCGCCACCGCCCGCCGCCGCTTTTTCGCAAGGACTTCGCCACCGCCGGCCCCATCAAGCGGGCCACGCTTTACGCCACCGCGCTGGGCTGTTACGAGGCTTCGTTAAACGGGCAGAAGATCGGCAATCAGGAATTGTCCCCGGGCTACCAGGAGGTGCTTTCCGATGTGCTCTATCAGACCTACGATATCACTCCGCTGATGAAAGCCGGCCTGAATACCGTCGGCGTGGTGTTGGGCGATGGGTGGTATCGCAAGCGGGGCACCAGAGACCGACTGGACGCACTGCGCCGATTTCCAGGTTATCGCTATGGGGAAACCACAGGCAACATTGCCTCCACCTGGTTTCTGGGGCAGATTGAAATTGAGTATGAGGATGGCCGCCGTGAAATTGTGGCCAGCGATGAGACGTGGAAATGTCATCCCGACGGCCCGTGGAGACGAACCAGCATTTACGACGGCGTGGAATACGATGCCAATTTTGAAATCGCTGGCTGGAATCGCCTCGGTCTGAAAGACACCTCCACTTGGCAGACACCGACAGTCCGCGCATTGGATGACAAAATGCCCAAACTTACGGCGCAAATGGTCGAACCGATCCGGGTGATTCGGGAGCTAAGTCCGGTGAAGGTGACCGAGATCCGGCCCGGAGTTTTCCTTTATGATTTCGGACGGATTATCGCCGGCATGTGTCGTATTCAGGTGGACGGCCCCAAGGGTGCCGCTGTTGTCATCCGGCACACCGAGGCGCTTAAGCCGGACGGTAACCCCTATTACGAAAACTTGAGCGGCAACTACAACAACCGGGATGTCTTTACTCTGTCCGGCAAGGGAGCGCAGACGTTTCAGGCGAAGTTCACTTATCACGGCTTTCGCTATGCAGAGGTCAGCGGAATAAAACCCGCCGCCATCACGGCGATTGGACTCGCGAGCGACCTGCGCAAAACCACCACCTTCGACAGCTCCGATCCGCGACTGAACCGACTCTGCGACATCGTGGATGGCGCCTACCGCAACAACATGTTTAGCCTTCTTCTTGATGTGTCTGGCCGCGATGAACGGATGCCGTGGATGGGCGATGGCTTTACCACTCAGAGCCAGCCGCTATCTTACCTTTATGATTTCGTGCAATTCGGGGCCAATGAGTTGCAGAATATCATCGAGGCAGCCGACCACAACAAGGGCATTCCGCTGGCACGCTTGACTGACCGGAATCCGATAAGCGCCCATTCTTCTCCCGCATGGGGAGATGCGATCGTCGTCACCCCCTATAACCTTTGGCTCAATTATGGTGACCGCCGTTCCCTCGAACACGGCTATGCCGCCTCGAAGAAACTGATGGATATTATTGCGGCGGCCAACCCGGACTTTGTCTCCAAAAATCTTTATGTGACCCGTGGCTGGGGGGATTGGATGAGCTCGAAACAAACGGTTCCACCGGATGCCACGAATTGGAAGCCCGGAGGCAAAGGAGCTCCGAACGAAGTGTTTGATCCGGCGTGGTGGGCCTACTCGGCCCGCCTGACTTCCGAGATGGCAACCGCTCTCGGGAAACCGGATGAAGCCGCCCGTTACCATGAAATGTCCGGCAAGGTGCGGGACAATTTCTTGAAAAGCCAGGTCCGACCCGATGGCACGATCGGCAATGGTGAGCAATCCTGTTATGCCCTTGCGCTCGGCATGGAGCATCTCGATGGCGAGCTTCGCGGAAAGGCATTTGCCCGTTTGCTCGAAGCCGTAGCGGCCTACAAGAACCATCTTGCCACCGGCAGCATCACCACCATCTTTCTGCTGAACCTTTTGGCCGAAAATGGTCAGCAAGAACTGGCTTGGAATCTTGCCATGCAGCCCACTTCCCCCTCCTTTGGGGTCATGCTCGATCATGGGGCGACGGCGATGTGGGAATCTCTGGACTTATGGCATCCGAAAATGGGCTTCAACCCGGACCTCTCAACGAGCTGTCGCAGTTTCTCCCAGATTGGCCTCAATTCTGTTTACGAGTGGATCATCGGCCAGATCGCCGGGATCAAACCCGACTTCGCCCAACCGGCCTACCAACATTTCTTCATCGCGCCCAAACTGGGCGGCGGACTGACTTCCATGACCGCTTCGTATGACTCCGTGCGGGGCAGCATCAAGAGCAGCTACGAAATCAAAGCCGGCATGATGACCCTGCGCGTCACCGTCCCGCCCAACACCACCGCCACCGTCACATTGCCCGCAGCGTTGCTTGCAGACGTCACCGAATCCGGTCAACCGCTGACGAAAGCGCCGGGCGTAAGCGTGCATGATCCCGTCGCTAAAACCGTGCTCCTCCATTCGGGTAACTACGAATTCAAGATTCCACAGAAGAAAACATGAAACACAGCCTCCCGCTCCTCGCCCTGCTGCTTAGCGCGCTTTCATTGACCGCCGCCGCTGATGCGCAAAAGAAACAGCCGAATATCATCTTCATCCTCGCCGACGACCTCGGCGCGCACGATGTCGGCTGTTTCGGCAGCACGTTTTACGAGACGCCGAACATTGACCGACTCGCCGCGCGCGGTGCGAAGTTCACCCAGGCCTATGCCGCCAGCCCGTTGTGTTCCCCCACGCGCTCCAGCATCCAGACCGGCCAATATCCCGCCCGCACCGGCATCACTTCGGCCGACTGTCATCTGAAGGCGGTGCGTTTGAAAAAGGAACTCAATTCCGGCCAGCGCAACGGCAAGGTGCTCGACGCCGCCAGCCTGACGCGGATGAAACCGGAATATTTCACGCTCGCCGAAACCTTCTACGAAGCCGGTTACGCCACCGCGCATTTCGGCAAATGGCATCTCGGCCACAATCTGGATAAAACCGACCGCTACGAGCCCAAAGACCAGGGCTTCGATTCCGATTTTCCGCACACGCCCGCCGCCGCAGGGCCGGGCGGCGGCTATCTCGCGCCATGGAAATTCATCACCAGCCCAGCCCTCGCCGCCCAGCCCGGCGAACACATCGAAGACCGCATGTCGGCGGAAGCCGCCAAATTCATCGCGGCGCACAAAG
>JAPLTZ010000121.1 GCA_026397895.1 Verrucomicrobiota bacterium
AGGAAATTGCGGCCCTTTTCCGTGAGGTCGGCTTCGTGGCTCTTCTCGTCAATCGCGAAAAATAATTCCTCCTTCTCCGCGTAAAATTCCTTCTTCGACTGGTCGGCGTGCAGCGACAACTCCGCCTTGTTCATCAGGCCGGCAATTTCCGGGTCTTCCAGCACGCGCATCAACGCCTCGGAGCGCGGGTTGCCGGTCTTCACGCGGAAGAGCAGCAGGCCGAGCTCGCGTTCGAGTGCTTCGGGATTCTGCGGCTGCGAGCCGTCGGTAGGCGTGCGCTTCTTGATGAGCGCCTCGGCTTCGGTGAGATAGCGGTTGCAGAGTTTTTCCTGCGCGCGGACGATGGATTCCACCACGGGCTTGAACTGCCCGTATTGGTCGTCGAACGACATGTGCACCGCCGGCCCGCTGATGATGAGCGGCGTGCGCGCTTCGTCGATGAGGATGGAGTCCACTTCGTCCACGATGGCGAAGTAGTGTCCGCGCTGCACCTGCTCCTCGCGGCGGGAGGCCATGCCGTTGTCGCGGAGATAGTCGAAGCCGAACTCGGCGTTCGTGCCGTAGGTGATGTCGCAGTTGTATTGCTCGCGGCGCACGGTGGGATTCTGGTCGTGCAGGATGCAGCCGACCGTCAGGCCGAGGAATTTATAGACCGCGCCCATCCACTCCGCATCGCGGGCGGCGAGATAATCGTTCACGGTCACGACGTGGACGCCGCGGCCGGTGAGGGCGTTGAGATAGACGGGCATGGTGGCGACGAGCGTCTTGCCTTCGCCGGTGGCCATTTCCGCGATGAACCCGCGATGCAGCCCGATGCCGCCGATGAGCTGCACGTCAAACGGAACCATCTCCCAGCGCAACGGCTGGCCGCGCACGATGATGTCCTGCCCGCACAACCGGCGGCAGGCGTTCTTCACCACGGCGAACGCTTCGGGCAAAATCGCTTCGAGCCGCGCCTTCAACTGGGCGTCGTCCGTGATCTGCGAAAGCTCGGCCTGCCAGGCGGCGGTCTTGGCGCGGAGGGCGTCATCGGAGATTTGTTGCAGCGCGGCTTCGTGCTGGTTGATGGCGGCGACGATGGGCCGGAGCCGTTTGACTTCCCGGTCGTTTTTCGACCCGCCGAACAGTTTAACAATGGACTTAATCATGATAGAAATTGAGCCAAAACGCTACGGCAAGCGGGGCGAGCCGTCAAAACCATTCGCCGGAGCTTTCGGCCTTCGCGCCCGTGACAGCGAGCCGGAGCGGTGTTACTGTGCCGCATGACCGCGCCGTCAAATCCCGACCCGCCCCAGCCCGCCGCCGGGGCGAAGCCGCCGCCGGTCATCCCGCCCGAAATCGTGGAAACTCCGCCCGACCCCGCCAAGCTGACGACCGACGAGCAGATGGCGCTCTACGAAAAGCATCTCAAGGAAAACGACTGGGGCCACCAGCCCTGCTGAAGTCAGCGCGTAATCCACCCGCCACCCACCACGAGGTCGTCCTGATAAAACACCGCCGCCTGCCCTGGCGTGACGGCGCGTTGCGGCGTGTGCAGCTTCACTTTCACACGGTTGCCGTCCAGCGGCGTCACCGTCGCCGCCGTGCCGGGATGGTTGTAGCGGATTTTCGCCATAACCTCGATGGGCGCGGTCAGCGTCTCGAACGGATGCCAGTTGCAGCGGTCGGCGATGAATTCGTCGCGGTCGAGCGCGGCTTCGCCGCCGACGACCACGCGGTTGTTCTCCGCGTCCAGCTCCACGACATAGACCGGCTTCGGCGTGGTGATGCCGAGTCCCTTGCGCTGGCCGATGGTGTAGAACTCGATGCCGTCGTGGTGGCCGAGAACGTGGCCGCGCACGTCCACAATCTCGCCGCGGTGCTTCGCCACGAGGTTCGCCGACTGGAGGAAGCCGCCGTAGTTGTTGTCCGGCACGAAGCAGATTTCCATGCTCTCCTCCTTGTCGGCGGTCTTGAGCTGGCAATGGCGGGCGACTTCGCGCGTATCGCTCTTGGTCTTTTCGCCGAGCGGAAACACCGTGCGCGCGAGCTGATCCTGCCGCAGCGAGAAAAGGAAATAGCTTTGATCCTTTCGAAGATCACGCCCGCGCTTGAGGAGGTAGCGGCCCGTGGTAGGGACGGCGCGCCGCGCCGTCCGCGCCGCGTCCAGCGGCGCAACAGTTTCGCCCGCTGCTTCGCGGGCGAGGACATCGCCGCGCGATGTCCCTGCCTGTTCCACCCGCGCGAAATGCCCGGTGGCGATGAACTGCGCGCCAAGCTGGTCGGCGCGGTCAATGAGCCGGCCGAACTTGAGGTTCTGGTTGCACATCACGCACGGATTCGGCGTGCGCCCGGCTTTGTATTCGTCGGCGAAGTATTGGATGACGTGCTTCTGGAATTCCGCCGATTCGTCAATGAGGTAATACGGAATGCCGAGCTGGTGGCAGACGGCACGGGCGTCGGTGACGGCCTGCGGGCCGCAGCATTTGTCCTCGGCGCGGTTCACGCAATCCTGCGGCCAGAGCTTGAGCGTGATGCCGATGACATCGTAGCCCTGCTCCAGCAACAGCGCCGCCGTGGCGGAGGAATCCACTCCACCGCTCATGCCGCAGATGATGCGCGTCTTGCCGGTTTCAGTCACAGCGGGACAGTGTAGCCTGAAATGTGAGGGCGGCAAGATGGAGTTGGACGAGGTTGTGTCCTAAATTGGTAGGGATGGCTCGCCGCGCCGTCCCCGTCGCCGAGCGCAGCGTCAGGCGACGGAATCGAATGCTAGAGACATGCCTTGCCACGTTCGTTCCGCCCTGCGCTCCGCTGCGGGCGGGGACATCGCAGCGCGATGTCCCTACCATTTCAGATTCGGACACCACCTTGGACGACGCGGCTAAATTCTCGTGGCATTCCGCCGCGAAGCGTGGAAAATGTTTTTGTCATGACCACGCCCACCTTTCTCCGCGCGCAAGCCGACGGCGTGTTGCTGTCGGTGAAACTGCAACCGCGCGCCTCCAAGAATGAAATCGGCGAGCCGCTCGGCGACGAGTTGCGCATCAAAGTCACCGCGCCGCCCGTGGACGCGGCGGCGAACGAGGCGTTGGTGCGCCTGCTGGCGGACGTGCTGGACTGCCCACGCGGCAAAGTGGAACTGGTGCGCGGCCACACCTCGCGCCACAAGGTCGTCAAACTTCACGGCCTGACGGCAAAAACGGTGACGCAGAAGCTGACGTAGCGGCACGTCATCTGCGATTGGAGACCTCTGTTGCGACCACGCGCAACACCGACGAGCCATTCCGGAACGTCCCGCAGCCATCGCGTGACTTCCCGCGACCGTCCGGTGCGGCGCGCAACCATCCGGCGACGTCAGCCAGCCGTTCCGCAACCTCCCCCAACCATCGCGCAACCTCCCGCGACCATCCGGCGACGTTGCGCGACCGTTGCGGGGCGTGGCGCAGCCATCCAGCCACGTGACCGGAGCGTCGGGGAACGGCCTAAAATGGCAAAAACACGCGGTTTTTGACCAAATCCGGAGGTTTTGGCCGGAAAGGGATGGGTTTGGGAAGATTTGAGGATTTTCAGCCCCGTTGGCCACCCGACTACCCCGATCAGTAGCGCACAGCCGCCGCGAAACCTCGGGCGGAAAATCGAACGAGAGAAACGTGAGACGTTTGCGAAGCAGAAGCGCAAATGAGGCTACCCACCACAACTATGTTTGGTGGGGCGAGATTACCTACTGGCCGGATAGCGCCAGACCCAATCGCCTCTTTCAATGTCCGCAGAAGAACCGCTTTCTTTCCGGCCTACGACGCCACCATCATCCTTTTCGTTCCAGCCGATGGAATAGAGAACGAACTGTCCATTCGCCGTGCGCTCGTAATGCAAAGGCTTGCCGTCGATGACATCGTGCGGGACTTGCGCGATGAATTGCGGCGCGAGCGCATCAAGCGAATTAGGGTAATTTCCATTCGCAAGTTTGTAGCGTTCCAAGGCACAGGCAGTTTGCGTTAAATCAAGCTGTGCCTGCGCGGTGGCGAACTTCTTGTGTGCCTCCTGAATGCCGGAACACAGCGAGATAATCAGAACATTCTGCATCAGATTCGCCGAGAGATTTTTTCCGGCAGAAAACAGCTTTGAATTCATCTGGCGGTTACTGGTGGGGGAGGCAATCCGATGTCGCAAATCTACGGCGGGAATAACCCATTCCTGTTGCATCTGGGCAAATCTTAATTCTGTCTGATAATACCAACCATCTGGGATGAAAAGATAATCGAGAAGTATCAGGACATCACTAAGCGACGGGCTATTATCACTATCACCAATTTTCAAAAGTCCTTTCAGATAACCGGGATTACGCTCGCGGCGCATATAGTCCGTAATCATATTGCAAAAAACAGTTTCGCCACGCATCCCTTGTTCAAATTCAGCAAGAAAATCCTGATGGGCAAGGAGGCCTTGCAATTCCACGATTTGCGCAGACGACCAAGAATGTCTGGCGAGTCCTTCCCAGATGATTTGTGACAAGACTTTATGGATTGAAATGCGAATAAGATGACTTACCAGGATAGGCTCGTTGTGGACGGCTTCACTCAACCGGAAGGCGAGTTTTGTATCTGCTAGGGCTTTGTCAGATTCGCCGACTTCGAGTTCGGCAATTACTCGCAGTTCTAAAGTGGTGGCGGCACCCTTGAGCGCCTGCAAGTGTGGCAGGAGCATGCCCGCAGCTTCCTGACAATCATACTCAAGGGGAAACCGTGAATACGGCAACTGTGCTGCGGCCCGCAATTCTTCGATGGCGTTGTCGTGTTTGCTTAGGGCTTGAAGCACATTTCTGGCAGGTGTGTTTGACTGGATGGAAATAGGAAACTGGCAGTTGCTGTTAGCGTGCGGGAGAGGAAGAAATTGTTCCGGATGGCGATAATAGTCCTGCCAAACTTTCAAATCGGTGAGGGTGGTAGTATACCAGCTTCCAAAGACAAGATTGGTTGGTTGGCGTTCCGGGTCTTGAACAATGCGAAGGTCGAGCCGGTTTACCAGATTGGCGTTTTCTGGTGAGATGCGCTTCCCATCCTTTGTCAAAACACCCCCATAAGAGCTGTATACGATTGGTGTCAGCGCAAAATTCTGTTCTTCCGGCACGGGCGGCGGGCTCATGCCAACCAAATCAAAACGAACACCACTAGCCTCCCACTTGCGACAGTAGTTATCCCACGCATGCTTTCCTCGCCAATTTTCTTCAAAATAAAACAGGACTGTCACGAAAGAAACCATCGCTAGCAGTTTGAACCTATGGCGCAGCATCCAAAACAATGGAATGCGTGTCCACGGAATAAGCGCCAATACGAAAGCAATAATTGCCAGCAGGAAGCAAAAAAACAGAACGATGCCCGTGATTCGTTGAATATAGGATGGTGATTCACCGAATCCGAATATGACGATTACACAACTGAACAAGAACGCCGCGAAGCAGGGGAAAAACCAACGAGGGTCGTTCCAGAATTTTTGCGGGTTACCGAAGATTCTGTTCCAAAAGTATTTCTTCTTCTCGCTCATTCGCTATTTCATCATCAGCTAGCCAGCCGATAGGAGTTATTATTTTCCCCGCTGCATCAACCGGTCACGCGAAGGCCGCGCCACGATTTCGGTCTCCGTGTCGGATTTGAATTCCGCCGCCGGTTGCAAGGTCGCGCCGCTCTTGGTCTGGAGCTGTCCGTTCTTCGCGGCCACGTCTTCCACGGTGTAAAGCGTGCCGTCGGCGTGCTGGTAGAATTTCTCCATCTCGTCGCGGTGGAACGGGCGCGAGCCGCGCCGGCCAAACACCACAGTCTGGTTGCCGGTCTCGTCCACCACGCGGTCGCGGTCGAGGCCGCGGCCCACGGCCAGCGCGTCGCCGTGCGTTTTGTAAGTAGCGATGAGTTTCGGATTCGGCGCGGGACTGAAACCCATGTGGCCGGGCACGTTCTCCGGCGAAATCATCTGCAACACGCGCAAGCCGTTTTTGCCGTCCGCCACGAGCGCGAACTCGGATGCGCTGACCGAGCCAATCTGCACGGCGCGCACGTCGTTCAATTTTCCGTCGGCGTTGTAAAGCCGTTCGAGCTTCGGCTTTTCGGGATTGGAAATGTCAATGAACGCCAAACCGTCTTCGCCATCGGCCACGTAGGCGTAGGTGCGCGCGAGGTAGAAGCGTTGCGCGTGCTTCAACGGAATCGTCGCGCCGGGAATCAGGCGCGGCTTGGTCGGCTCGGTGATGTCCACGACCTTGAAACCTTCGTCATCGGTCACGAACGCGTAGCGGAACTGCACGCCCACGGCGCGCGGGTTCTTGAATTCGCCGCCGCTCAACTCCGCGAGCAGCTTCGGCTCGGCAAGTTCCGTGTTGCTCAAGCCGAGCACGAACAATCCCTTCTCCGCGACGACGAACAGGTTCGTTCCCGCCATGAACGAGTGCATCGCGCCCTTCAGTTTTCCGTCCGGGTTGTAGCGGATGGTCTTGAGGTCTTTGTCGAGGAAGTTGTTGCGCGGGTTGCCGTCCACGAGCGTGGCGACGGTGCTCATCACAAGGCCTTCCTCACGGTCGGTCACAAATACCCACGCGTAGATGAGGCTGATGGGCTGCTCCTCGTTCTCCGGCAGGCGCAGGCGCGTGGGGTCGATGCCCAGCGTGCTCGGTAACGTGACGCTCGTGGCGTATTTGGTGCGGATGTAGGTGCGCTGGCCGAGCGGCGAAACCGGCGCGCTAGTGATGCGCTCGCTGAATGCTTTGTGGTCAATGTTCGCCACGTCGAACACCTCGAAGCCATCCGCGCCGTTGGCGGTGTAGAGATATTCGCCGCGCAGAACGAGGTCCAAGATCTCTTTGCCGTCGTGATGGTAGGCCTGCTTGAGCTCGCCCTTGTTCTGTTCAACGTGCGCGACGTAGTTTGACGGATACGCGAGCTTGTGCAGATGGCTGCCGAGCGCGGCCTGCGGCTCTTCCTGTTCCGTCCAGACGACGGCTTCGAGCCCGTGCTTGCCCTCGCCGACGTAGGCGTAGCGCCCGAAGAAGTTCACCGTGCCCGTGCCGAAGCCGAGCAGCGACGCGAGCCAGGCGTTGTTGTCATTCGCTTTTGAAACGTGACAGTCCTCGCAACCCTTCGAATAAATCCACTCACGGTTGGAATTCTGCGAACCAACGATGACGGCGCTGGACGACCGCAGCACGGCGAGGCGGTGATTCTTGTAAGTCGCGTCCACGCCTAATTGAAAGACGTCGTCGCGCACGACCTGCGGGTTGTAGCCGGTGAAGTTACGCGTGGTGATGCCCTCGAACTTGTTGCCGACGGCTTTTTGGTTCGCGCGCATCGGCATGTGACAGCCGAAGCAACTCGTCGCCCACGAACTGTGGCAGATCTGGCAGGAGATGTTGGATTCGTCGTGCGCGAGATTGCGTTTGCAGTTCGACGGATCGGGCACGTCGCCCCAAGTCTTGCCGTCGCGGCGGAGCGTTTTGGCGTAGGCGGACTTGGCGTTGTAGTGCGACGACTTCGGGTCAACGGTGTCCATCGTCTGCGGCACTTCCCAAATCACGTCGGGGCTCATGGTCGAGCGTTGGAACAGTTTGTTGCCCTCCCAATAGAACTTCACACCCCACGATGTGCTGCTCTTGTTCAGATCAATCTTGCCCGCGTTGCCGCTGGTGATGAGCGTCGGGCGCGCGCTCGCCGTGCCGTGGCAATCAATGCACTCGATGGTCGTGGCGGCGCGCGGCTCGCCGTAGAGCTTGCCGTTGCCGTGGACGTCGGTGTCGAAATGGCAGTCGGCGCACTGCATCCCGTGCGCGAGGTGCGCGTCCTTGAGGTGGACGGCTTTGGCCCACTTCTGCGGGTCGTCGTGCGGGATGATGGTGTCGTCGAGCTCGCGGAGGTTGCCGACCTTGTCGTGCTTGAACACGGCGCGGAACATCCAGCCGTGACCGTGGTAATCGGCGAACTGCGTCTGCTTCAGCTTCGGATTCAGCTCGGCAGATTTTTCGAGAAACGACAGGTCACCCCACAAACCACGCGCGGCTGCGGCTTCAGGATTGTTGCGGATGGCATCCACGAGTTCCTCGTCGGTCGGGTCGTGTTGCTGCGTCATCTGCGCGTGGGTTTTGTTGCCGGCGAAATGCGGGTCGTCCGCGATGGGATTTTCCGGATGCGGATACATGAATTCGCCGTCGCTCTCCTGATCCCACCAGATGTAGCCGAGGAACGGATTCACGAAGAGGTTGCCCTGATGCATGTGGCAGTTCATGCACTGGCTCGTCGGGATGGCGCGCGTGAGTTCGTGCTTGATGGGATGGCCGCGCTCGTCGTGGCGTAGGCCGGACTGGTCCCCGCTGAAGCTCAATCCCTGATTGCCATACTTGGAATACCAACCGGACTGCGACGGCGAGCGGTCGTTCGCGTAAATCACATGACACGCCGAGCAGCCGCTGCTGCGATAATCGCCGGGGTGATTGTTCGAGCCGAAGAAGTCGAGCATCGGATCGTGCAGGCGCGTTTTCTGGATGTTGAGGAACACGGGGTCGATGCGATTCAACGTGCCGAGGCCGCGTTCGCTCAGGCGACGCGCGGGTTTGCCGGGCGGCTCGGTGGGGTTCGGCAAGCCGAGAGAATTCTGCTTTTCGCCGCCGCGCTCGAAGATGCGGAGGATGTTGCTCGGCTGCGAAATCGGGAAACGCGGGAGTGGCTCGATGAAGGGCAGCACGCCGTTGGTGCGCGTCTCCTCGGCGCTCGGCTCGTAGGGATTCACGAGCTTTAGCGGTTCGCCGTGCGGGCCGTAGGCTTGGCCATAACGTGGATTCTTGTGCGGCACGGCGCCGTTGTTGTAGAGCGCCGCGCCCCAAAGCATGCCGCCGTGACGCATCATGCTGTGGCTGGTGTTGCAGAATTCCTTCTCGTGACAGACGCCGCAGGTGTTCTCCGCCACGCGCAAATCGCCGGGGTTCACGAACTGGATGAACTCGGGCGATTCCTTGTTGAGCAGCACGTCGGAGTCGGCGGGGTTCGCGGAGGTCGGCCAGAATTCGGGATGCGCAGGCAGCACATGGGCCTTGCGGACAGTGAGGCCGGGCGTGGGATTTCCGCCGTGGCAATCGGTGCAGCCGAGCACGACGTTCGGGCTGGCGTGCATGGAGTGGTTCTCGATGCCCTTGTGACATTCGAGGCAGCCGACACTTTTCTTGAGAGCCTCGGCGCGCGTCTGATCCACCCAGTTGCGTGCGGGCAATTTTTCCGGCGCGGCGGGTGCGAGGTCGCGCGGGACGGAAATCGCCGGGCCGAAACCGGGGTCGGCGGCGCGGGCGGAATTAAGAAATAGGACGAATGCGACGCAGACGACGAATATCCGCCGCCACGATTCCGCACTCCGCATTCTGCATTCCGCATTCATTTCAGTAAGTAAGTGTCACCGCCACGATGGCGCTGTAAAGGAAATCATCCACGCTGCCCGCGCTCGGGCTGCCGTAGCCGGGCACGGGCGAGGAACTCGTCTGGTAAATATCCTTGTAGCCCGCGCCGGGAATCAGCACGCCGAAACCCGCCGAGATGATGATGTTGTCCGTGAGCGCGGGGCGATACTGCACACCAAGGCTCAAGTCCCAGCCGAGTTCGTTGTCGGCCTTGTCGGTGAGCAGCGCGGTCTTGATGGGCGCGGTCTCGACGAGGTGGATGTAATTCGCGTTGAGGAACGCGCGCAATTTCGGCGTGATGTCCATTTCCACGCCGAGTCCCGCGATGAACACGCCGGGGTTCACGAAATTCGCCTGGCCTTCGGCTTTGCTGGAGCGCATGGACGGCACGAGCGTGGCGCGCGGCTTCAAACCCACGCCGGTGCCCGCCAGATTAAAACCTTGTCGCACATACCAACTGAACGGGCCGCCGGTGAAGTTCGGGTTGTCGAGAATCGTATCGAAGCCGGTGGCGGTGCCGTCGGTCGGGTCGCTGTCGCCGGACGCGTAGAAGAGCGACGCCTTGTAGCGCATCCAATCGCGGTCGTAGGAAACTTCCAGCGCGGCCATCTGCGCGTTGATGTCCACCGGGCGACCGGCGAGGCCGTTGAAGTCGTCATGGCCGAGCACCTGATAGAACGCGTGGCTCACGTTCCAGCGACCGATATGGCCGTCGCCCGCCCAGCCGAGGTAGTAGGCTTGGAGCGAATGTTCGCGCAACGTGCCGAGCGGTTCGGGGCGCGTGAGATTGCCGTTGCGGTCGTAGTGCGTTTTGCCGTCGTCGAAGTTCGCGTGCAGGCTCATGGAGAGCGTGTAGCCGTGCCAGATGAAATCCTGCTTGTAGGCGTTGGCGACGACGACGACCTGATCGCGGCGGTCGAACGTGTTCAGGTCGGAGTTGGAATCCTTCTCGTTCATGTCGAACACGGCGAGGTTGTATTGCCAGCGGTTGTTGTCGAAATTGCCGAAGAACCGCGCGCCGAGATTCACGTCGTTGAAGATGAAGCCGCGAAAGTCGGAAATGAACGCCTGATTGCCGAGCTTCAGCGCGCAGAAATCGTAGTTCTCCGACAGGTCGCCGAGATGCAGTTCGAGAAACGCCTGTTGCAGTGCGATGTGATAATCGGTGCGGTCGGTGCCGCGCTGCGGGTTGGGATTGATGAGGTTATTCTCGCGCGTGTTGACGTAGTTGATGTTGAAAACGGGTTCAAGTTTCACCGCCCAATGAACTGGCTGAAACACCGTCTCGCCCTTGAACAGTTCCATGCTGAAACCAAAATTCTGCTGCACGACTTCCTGTTCGCTCGCGCCGAAAAATTCCGCGCTGCCTGCGCCGCTCGAACTCACGCCGCTGGGCACGGGCGTGCGCCGCGCCTCGAACTCGGTGGACGAACTCGCCGTAAGGTTCAGAAAAATATCCTGCCCGATGACCGGCGCGTCGCCCTTGAGAATGCTCTGGCGATACGGCCGCCACAGCAGTGGCTGCGGCGTCTCGTAGGGGTTCTCGACCGAGCCTTGCGCGTAGCGTTTCCACGGCGCGAAGCCGATGCGCCAGCGGTTGGTCATCGGCACGGAGTTCGGCGGAAAGTTGTAACCGTCGTTGTGGCCGGGGTAGTGCGGGTTCTCCCACTTCTCCTTGATGTGCGCGTTGGCGCGGGCGTTCTCGCGCGGCAACTCCAGTCCGGGCGGCAGCGGCTCGTGACCGAAATTTCCGAGTGGCGGATTCGTCACGCCGATTTCCGTGTGGCGGACGTTTTCGCGCGGCAACTTCAAATCCGCCGGCACAGGTTCTCCGCTGAACTGTGGCGCGGCGGGAACTTCGTTCGTGTAAAACGGCGGCGGGTTGGTCGGCACGGGTTTGAACTGCGCGCCGGGGTCGGGATTAAAAACATCGGGCGCACTCGGCGCAGCGGGGACGACTTCGCGGCGCACTTCCAAGCCGGGCTTCGGCGTGACTTCTGGCTGCGACGTGCCGGGCTTCACGCCGGAGTCCGGGCTGAATTTCGCAGGCGACTGCGGCGCGCCTGCGGTGCTGAACTGGTGCGGCTTGAGCGCGTTCGTTTCCGCCGGAGACGCGGGCAGAGAAGCGCCGGAAATCAGCAGGATGAGGGCGACGAATATTTCGCGAGCGGAAAACCAGCTCAATTGACCCGTTCGTTGCACGGGCGGATTATTTGCCCCCGGCGGCGGGAGAGGCAAGAATCAATTCACCCGCGCTGCGGTTGCGCGCCGCAAATAGTTCTTGAAACCCGCCGCCGACCGCATCATGGTTTTCCCAAGCCAAAGAGATTTAGAATTGTTCATCGCCCTCCGCGCATCTTCAAAGAAGTCCCGAAACCCTCACCCGCCCGAAAAGTCTGACCATGAAAACCGTCGCCGTCATCGGAGCATCAAACGACCACAGCAAATTTGGGAACAAGGCCGTCCGCGCGTATCAGCAGGAGGGCTACACCGTTTATCCGGTGAACCACAAGGAGACGCAGATCGAGGGCCTGCCGTGCTACCCGACCATCCGCGCCGTGCCGACGCGCCCGGAGATTGTCAGCGTGTATCTGCCGCCCATCGCGGTGTTCAAGGCGCTGCACGACATCGCGGAGAAGGGCTGCGACGAGTTGTGGCTGAATCCGGGGACGGAATCCGACGAGGTGCTGGAGGAAGCCATGCGGCTCAAGCTGAACGTCATTCAGGCGTGCAGCATCGTCGGGCTGGGAATCTCGCCGAGCGGTCTCTGACGGATTATTTTCCGCGCGCCAGAGCCACCGCGTAGTCGCGGTTCATCTTGGCGATGAAGTTCAGGCTGATTTCCTTCGGGCAGACCGCCTCGCACGAACCCGTCACGGTGCAGGAGCCGAAGCCTTCCGCGTCCATCTGCGCCACCATGCTGCTGACGCGGCGGTCTTTCTCCGGCTGGCCTTGCGGCAGCAGGTTGAGGTGCGAGACCTTGGCGGAGACGAAGAGCATCGCACTGGCGTTCTTGCACGCGGCCACGCACGCGCCGCAGCCGATGCAGGCCGCGGCGTCCATCGCGAGGTCGGAAACATCCTTGGAAATGGCAATCGCATTCGCGTCCGGCACGCCGCCGGTGCGCACGGAGACAAATCCGCCCGCCTGGATTATGCGGTCGAACGCGCCGCGATCCACGATCAAGTCCTTCAACACCGGGAACGCGCGCGCGCGCCACGGCTCGATGGTGATGGTCTGGCCGTCGTGAAACTTGCGCATGTGCAACTGGCAGGCCGTCGTGCCCTTGTGGCCGCCGTGCGGGATACCGTTGATGACGAGCGAGCAGGTGCCGCAGATGCCTTCGCGACAGTCGGAGTCGAACGCGAACGGCTCTTCGCCCTTGGCGATGAGTTCCTCGTTCACCACGTCGAGCATTTCGGGGAACGACATGTCGGGCGAAATGTCTTTGGCCGCGATCTTCACGAAACGGCCGATGTCGCTGCGGTTTTTCTGCCGCCAGACTTTGAGGGTGAGGTTCATGGTCAAATCTTCTTTGCTTTCGCGCTGTGGACTTTTGCCGGCCTGGGCATCGCCGCGTGAAATCCGATTTCACGCTTCGGGGTTTTCTTCTCGTTCATCAACTCGCGGATGGCGTCGAACACCATGCGGAACTGCTTGTCGTATTTCCCCTCCAACGCCGCCAGCTTTTGCGCAAGGTCGGCGTGGGTGGCGAGCATTTGCCGCAACTGCACGAATGTCCGCATGATGGCGATGTTCACTTGGACAGATCGCGGACTCGACAGCACGCTCGACAGCATCGCGACGCCCTGCTCCGTAAAAACATAAGGCTGATACCGCCGTCCGCCGCGACCCACGTTTGAGGTCACAATCTGTGACCTCAAAGAACCCTTTGTTTTCAAAGCTTCCCCGCTGCTTTCCGCGTTTGAGGTCACAATTTGTGACCTCATAACCATCTGCGATTCCTCCGCTGAAAGCTGAAACATGAAGTCGCCCGGAAATCTTTCGAGATTGCGCTGAACGGCTTGGTTAAAAGCTTTTGTCTCAACGCCGTAAAGTTCGGCGAGGTCGCTGTCGAGCATAACCTTCTCGCCGCGCACCAAATAAATGCATCGAGCAATGCTTTCCGTCGGCAACGACGCCGGGACGACGGAGTGCGATGTCGTTTTCACCTTCATTTTCAACTTACGAACATGTCACAAATTGTGATATGTTGACGCCACATATTCAAAAAACCCTTTATTTTTAGGCGCATTCTGCATTGCCAGACATATCACAAACTGTGATCTGTCCGCCGCCCGCTCCACCTCTCACTTGTAACTCCTCGTGCTCATGTGGACTTCTTCGTAAACGAGCGGTTCGACGTGGCGCACCGGCGCTTTGCCTTCGCCCTGATATTCCCAGGCGGCGACGTGCGCGAACTGCTCGTCGTTGCGCTTGCACTCGCCTTCCTCCTGATGTTCGGAACGGAAATGGCCGCCGCAGGACTCGTCGCGGGTGAGCGCGTCGAGGCAAAGCAGCTCGCCGAATTCCAGAAAGTCCGCCACGCGCCCGGCGTATTCCAGCGCGGGATTCAACTGCGCGCCTTCGCCGGTCACGTTCACGTTCTGCCAGAACTCCGCGCGCAGTTCCGGGATGCGCTTGAGCGCGGCCTTGAGGCTGGCCTCGGTGCGCGCCATGCCGCAATTTTCCCACAGCAGCTTGCCGAGTTCGCGGTGGAACGACCGCACGCTGCGCTTGCCGCGGATGGAAAGGAGCTTCTGCGCCTGCGCGGTGACGGCGGCTTCGGCTTGCTTGAACGCCGGGTTGTCCGTCTTCGGCTTCGGCGTCTTGCTGGTTGCAAAATAGTTTCCGATGGTGTAGGGCAAAATGAAATAGCCGTCCGCCAAGCCCTGCATCAGTGCGCTCGCGCCGAGGCGGTTCGCGCCGTGGTCGGAGAAATTCGCCTCGCCGACGCAGAACAGGCCGGGGATGTTGCTCATCAAATCGTAATCCACCCACAGGCCGCCCATCGTGTAGTGGACGGCGGGATAGATGCGCATGGGCTGCTTGTAGGCATTCTCTCCGGTGATCTGTTCATACATGTCAAAGAGGTTGCCGTATTTCTCCTTCACGACGGCTTCGCCCTTGGCGATGACCTCGGCCCAATCTTTGACCTCGGCCTCGGTGCGAATCCGCAGAGCTTCGCGGCCATAACGCTTGATGGCATCGGAGAAATCCAGATAGACGCCCAGACCACCCGGGCCCACGCCGCGGCCATCATCACAAACCTCCTTGGCGGCGCGGCTGGCGATGTCGCGC